>JBPCWM010000323.1:0-20931 GCA_051009515.1 Rhizobiaceae bacterium
CGGGAAAGTAGTGCCGAAACGACTATTCGCTTTCGCCAAACCTGTTTTCAACGAGTGCCTGCAGGGAATCCAGTGCCTTGTCGGCCTGTGAGCCGGAGGCAGAAATCTCGATACTGCATCCTTTGGAGGCGGCAAGCATCATCAGCCCCATAATGGAGGTTCCACCAACGGTTTCTCCACCTTTTGACACTTTGATATCAGCATCGAAGGTCTCAGCCATTTTAACAAATTTGGCTGATGCGCGGGCGTGCAATCCTCTTTGATTGCAGATTTTTGCCTGCACGGTCTTCCTGCCGTCTTCAGTGCTCATTTTCCAGACAAAACCTGGCTGGCAATATTAATATAGCGTTTGCCGGCCTCCACGGCCTTTTCCAGAGCCTGATCCATATCTTCATCCATACGAACACCTGCCAGCTTGATCAGCATCGGCAAATTTACTCCTGCAACAACTTCAATTGTGCCAGGCTCCATAATGGAAATGGACAGATTCGATGGAGTTCCGCCAAACATGTCGGTCAAAATGATAGCGCCAGCGCCTGAATTTACCCGACCAACAGCTTCCAGAATATCTTGACGCCTTTGTTCCATGTCATCATCAGGACCAATGGAAATCGTATCCACCTGTTCCTGCGGCCCCACAACATGTTCCAGTGCGAGGTGAAATTCCTTGGCCAGAGAGCCATGAGTGACGAGCACGAGACCGATCATTATTTGCCTGCAAACAAAATGCACTTTGAGCGTGTCGCACTATAATTACAGGCAATTTCACACATGCAAGCAAAATCTGCGTATTTTGTCGCCAGTTTGACGCTCAGCAGCAGTATCAAACAGCTATCTTGCGCATTTGGGCCTCAACTAGGTCAGCTGCATGGTTTGGCTCATTACATGGGGCCAACATCATGGGCAGGACTGGGAAATCGGGAGCGGGCTTGTAGTCCCGGTCCATCGGCATGCGCTCAATTTCCTTTTCAGGGACAAGTCTGACAACCTGATCAAGAATGGCACGATTTTGAAACTCGATGTCCTCAATGCCGTAGCCACGCAATTCTGCCCGGCCTTGTAGAACGGCGGGCGGTTTAGCCATTACCAGTTCGCCCGCCGATTGAATCAAAAAACGGTCATCCGCAACCCAGCACGCGTAAAAACCTCGCGCTTTCCAGCGCTTAATCAACAGGCGACTCAGTTGAGTTTTGCCGCTGCCAGAGGGTCCTACTATCAAGACCCCCATCCGCCCCAACACAACGATGTTCCCGTGCAAGCTGGACATGTTTTCGCGACCCATGTCAGTGCACAGCATCCACCAGCGGCAATCTCACGGTAAACACGGCGCCGGTTCCGTTCTTCGCTGCAACATTGTCCGCCGATATGGTTCCACCATGGGCTTCAATGATCTGCCTTGTGATGGACAGTCCGAGTCCGGAATTTTGGCCAAATTCCTCGTTTGCCGGGCGATCGGTATAAAAGCGTTCAAAAATACGTTCGGTATTTTCAGGTGGAATGCCAGGACCATTGTCGGCAATGGTCACGACGGCAAAGGATCCCTGTCTTTTAAGTTCAATATCGATTTTGCCATTTTCGACCGGGACAAAGGAGCGGGCATTTTCGATCAGATTGGCAACTACTTGGCTCAAACGGCCCTGGTGACCAGAGACACACCATGGAGAGAGGGTAGTGGCTCGTTTGCGTGCTCCTGAAGATTTAGACTCACCTGCTTTGGCAACCGGTTCAATGGTCAATGACAGTTTTGGTAGTTCCTTGCTCCCACTTGAGCTAATATTTTTGTAGGTGTCTCGATACCCACGCAACAAGTCGTCCAGTTCCACAATTTCAGCGTCATCTCGTGCCAGCTCCGCATCCAGCCTGGATGCGTCAGAGATGTCCGAGATCAATCGATCAAGCCGTTGCACATCGTGATTAATGATCTTCAGAAGGCTGTCCCGTTGTTGTTTGTTCTTGACCAACGGCAAGGTTTCAACGGCACTGCGCAAGGAAGTTAGTGGGTTTTTCAACTCATGACTGACATCCGCTGCGAACCGTTCAATGGCATCAATGCGGGCATAAAGGCTTTGCGTCATGTCTCGCAATGAACCGGACAGATGACCAATCTCATCTCCCCTTTCACTGAAATCGGGAATCTGGACGCGCTTTTTTACACCAAGTCGGACACGCTCGGCTGCCTCTGACAATCGGCGCAGCGGGCTTGCAATGGTCGAGGCGAGCAAGATGGAAAGCAAAGCACTGACAAAGGCTGCCACACCGAATGTGCGCATAATCGCATAGCGTTCCTTGGCAATGATCTGGTCAATATCACCAGCTTCGGTTGAAAGCAGTAACACTCCCAATACCGCGCGAAAGCGCTGGACCGGAACCGCCACAGAGACGACAGTCTCACCTTTGCTGGTGCGGCGGGATTTGCTGCCCGGACTTCCTGTCAGCGCGGTAACCACTTCGCTATAGGCCGTACCGTTCCCGTCTGGTGTCTCAACATAAAGAGGCAGATCCCTTTGCCAGAACCAGTTGCGAAACTGCAGCCAATAGGTTTCAAAAAACCCACGCTCCTTGTCTGCAATTGGCGGCAGTTCAAAGCGCAGAATTTGTCCGCTCGAATAGAGCCGGTCAGAATCCAGAATGATAATCCCGTCACGATCATAAATACGTGCCCGTGTGCGGGTTGGCGAAATCAAACGGCGCAGCACCGGAGCAACTTCTTCCGGGTTGATTGGAAAATCGAGGTTTTCAACTTCGCTTTCCATCGGATAGGTACTCTCACCGGCCTGCAGTTCGAGCAACCGTTCAGGGTCAATCGTGATAGAATCCGTATCCACGCTGGCACGCGCGGAAATGGCAGCAGCAATGATTTCACCCTGCGTGAGCAGGCTCTCAACCCTGGCTTCAATCAGGCTTGCTCTGAACTGATTGAGAAACAGAATGCCTGACAGCAGGACAAAGAGGGCTGCAAGATTGAGAAAAATGATTCGCTGGGTCAGGCTTGCGAAGACATAGCGCCCGAAGAACAATTTGACCGGACGTCGAAAGCGTCTCCAAATCGTCCGACCGGACGCTTTTCTTCTGTCGGAAGACCCTTTTTTGTTCAATTTCTGAGCCTTCGAGGTCCGATCGATGGCCGGCCCGGTGGTGCGCGATGACGGCTGGGCGGATGATTTCTCATCCGTGCCGGAATCGAACAGGACCGGGGTGTCAGTCAAACGGTTAGCCTTCCTTGAATCTGTAGCCCACGCCATAAAGCGTTTCGATCATATCAAAATCATCATCAACCTGCTTGAATTTCTTGCGCAGGCGCTTGATGTGGCTGTCGATCGTGCGGTCATCGACATAAACCTGATCGTCATAAGCCGCATCCATCAGTGAATCGCGGGACTTGACCACGCCGGGGCGCTGCGCCAACGCGAACAAGATGAGAAACTCTGTTACGGTCAACGTGACGGATTTGCCTTTCCACTGGCTGATATGACGTTCCTGATCCATCGTCAAATGGCCGCGTTCCAACATATTGGCACCGGTGGCTTCTTCACGCACCGCATTTTCTGCCCTGGCAGCGGTGCGGCGCAGAACAGCTTTTACCCGCTCGACCAGCAGGCGCTGGGAAAATGGTTTGGTGATAAAATCGTCCGCACCCATTTTGAGCCCGAACAACTCATCGATTTCATCGTCCTTGGACGTCAGAAAGATAACTGGAAGATCGGATTTTTGGCGCAACCGGCGCAGCAACTCCATTCCATCCATGCGAGGCATCTTGATATCGAATACGGCGAGATCAGGCCGTTTGGCTGTCAGACCATCAAGAGCCGATGCCCCATCTGTATAGGTTTCGACCCGGTATCCTTCGGATTCCAGGGCAATTGAGACGGAAGTCAGAATGTTTCTGTCATCATCAACAAGGGCGATTGTCGCCATGAATTCTCTCCACATGATTGGGGCAGTGATCGAAACCTATGTGTAATTGTTTTCTGATCGGCCCGCAGGCTCTCTTGAGCCAGTTTATATTGATTAGAGGTAAAACCGTGTTGTGCCAAGAACAGTTGGTGGTTTGGGATGCAGTCCCATTTGCCCAAATTATGCAGAAATTATGTCCAAGCCGCCAAACGGCGCCAACTTCTTGAAAAATGACCTAAACGATTGAATTTTGATTGTGTTAATCTTGTCCAAAAAATAGTTGCTCATTTAATCGATTTACCAGCAAAAACAGGGTCAAAATGCGCTTTCACAATCTTGTCATACAGAGTCAGCCTGCCTAGTGTCCGCCGCACTTCGTGTCGTTCATGGCAACAGGTACGTCGCGGAAGTTTCGTTGAGCCGCCTCATCGAATTTCCGTTTTGTTTGATTGAACACGAGACACAAAATTGACCCAATAAAGGCCATTCGTCATGATTCAGACACGCATCACAACCAGAGCACTGGACCACGGCGCACTCGACGAGATTGCGACCGTACGCTGGAACGATGACCACAAAGCTCTCTTCGCTCTCGCGCTTGAGCAAAAGGAAGGCATTGAAACCGCAACCGGCAATCTGGCAGTGCAGACCGGCAAGCATACGGGCCGCTCCGCAACGGACAAATACATAGTTCGCGATTCTGAAACCGAAAACACGGTTTGGTGGGATAACAATCAGGCCATGTCTGAAGAGCATTTCAATCGCTTGCATGATGATTTTGTAGCCCATGCGGAAGGCATGAACCTGTATGGTCAGGATCTCTTTGGCGGCGCTGATCCGGAATTCCGCATCGGGGCACGGATCTATGTCGAATTTGCCTGGCACGCGCTTTTTATCCGCTACCTGCTGCGTGCGCCACTGGCTGAAGAGCTGGCCGGGTTCACTCCGGACATGACAATCGTCAACCTTCCGTCCTTCCGAGCTGATCCGGAACGCCACGGCTGCCGCTCCGAAACCGTGATTGCTGTCAATCTGAAGCGCAAACTGGTTTTGATTGGCGGTACGGAATACGCCGGTGAAACCAAGAAATCCGTTTTTGGTGCGCTGAACTACCTGCTGCCTGAAAAGGGTGTCATGCCCATGCATTGCTCGGCCAATTTGGGCGATGACAATAACAGTGCTCTGTTTTTTGGCCTGTCAGGTACGGGCAAGACCACCCTGTCGTCAGATGCTTCGCGGACTTTAATCGGAGATGATGAACATGGCTGGTCGGAAAACGGAATCTTCAATTTTGAGGGTGGCTGTTATGCAAAGACCATCCGGTTGAGCGAGGAGGCCGAACCGGAAATCTATTCCACTACTCAAAGATGGGGGTCAATTCTGGAAAATGTGGTGATTAACCCTGAAACCAATCTGCCTGACTTTGATGATGGATCACTGACGGAAAATGCCCGCGTTGCCTATCCCATGCATTATATACCCAATGCATCGGAAACAGCCCGTGCCCCGCATCCAAGCACGATCATTATGCTGACCGCTGATGCTTCCGGTGTCCTGCCACCCATTGCACGTATGACACCGGCTCAGGCCATGTATCATTTCCTGTCGGGCTATACGGCAAAGGTAGCTGGTACTGAAAAGGGTGTTGCGGGGACACAGGCGACCTTCTCGACCTGTTTCGGCGCCCCCTTCATGCCCCGGCATCCTAGTGTTTATGGTAATTTATTGCGCGAGAAAATTGACGCTCACAATGCGACCTGCTGGCTGGTCAATACCGGTTGGACCGGTGGCCCATATGGGGAAGGGTCGCGTATGCCGATTGGGGCAACCCGCACGCTGTTGAAAGGGGCGCTGGACGGATCGCTCAACAACGCGCAAATGCGCATTGATGAGAACTTTGGTCTGGAAGTTCCGATCTCCGTTCCTGGAGTAGATGACATTTTGCTCCAACCGCGCGAAACATGGGCAGACAAACAGGCTTATGATGTTGCGGCACAGGATCTGGTCGCCAAGTTCATCGCCAACTTTGAAAAATTTGAGATCCATGTCGACGAGAACGTGCGAGGAGCTGCACCACGCGCGGCCTGATCTGGCCGGGTACTCGCCTTTTCAAGACATCTGAAATCCAGTATCGCCTTTCTGCAGTAATGCGGGGAGGCGATTTCGATTTGAACGACAAGACAAGCTATATCACGCGGCCGTTGGATTTCGTTTGTCACAGTGACGACGAGATCAGGGCGCGAGCGCAATCTTTTCAGCAGAACATGAAAAGCCGCCGTACTGTGCGGGACTTTTCTGGCCGCCCGGTTTCCCGTGAAGTCATTGAGGCCTGCATTTTGGCAGCTGGTGGAGCGCCCTCTGGCGCTAATCAGCAGCCCTGGCACTTTGTCGCCATTAGTGACGCTCAAACTAAAAACCGTATTCGTCAAGCTGCAGAAGAGGAAGAACGAGCCTTTTATTCCGGACGTGCCGGGCAGGAATGGATTGATGCTCTTGCTCATCTGGGTACCGATGACAACAAGCCATTTTTGGAAGAGGCGCCCTGGTTGATTGTTATATTCGCCCAGCGATGGGGTGAGGATGAAGATGGCAATCGCATAAAGCATTATTACGTGCCCGAATCGGTGGGCATCGCCGCTGGCTTCCTGATTTCCGCTATTCACAAGGCTGGTCTTGCGAGCCTGACCCACACGCCCTCGCCCATGAAATTTCTCAACCGGATATGCGGGCGGCCGGAAGCTGAAAAACCGGTCATTTTGCTGGTGGTCGGCCATCCAAAAATTGATGCCAAGGTTCCCGATATTTCTAAAAAATCACTCAATCAAATATCCAGCTGGATCGTAGATCCGGATATTTAAATAATCGTGAATTAAAAATTCCAATGTTCCACATTTGTTCTTGACGATATTATCATAATTAAATAGAGTGGTTGTGAGGGAGCGCCACAAATTAGACAAGTGTTGTGCGTAATATTTATGGTTACACGTTGTACGACAGTTGCGTTTCAGGGTATCCAGGCGGTGCCTGTGGATGTTCAGGTGATGATCGGTCCCGGTAAAATGGGTATGCAGATTGTTGGTCTGGCCGACAAGGCAGTGGCTGAAAGTCGGGAAAGGGTTCAGGCAGCACTCCATGCATCCGGCTTGTCCATGCCTCCAAAGAAAGTCACTGTAAATCTCGCGCCGGCTGACCTGCCAAAGGAGGGGAACCATTACGATTTACCGATTGCCCTGGCCTTGATGAGTGGTTTGGGTGCGATTCCCGGCGATGTGCTGGACGGGCATGTGGTGATGGGTGAATTGGGCCTTGATGGTACAATTGCAGTGGTCGCGGGGGCATTGCCTGCAGCCATGGGCGCCAACGCCCTTGGTAAGGGCCTTATTTGTCCGCAGGACTGCGGTGCGGAGGCGGCCTGGGCGGACCCGGACATGGATATTCTGGCCCCGCGCAGCCTGATTGCTATGGCCAATCATTTTAAGGGTACCCAGATTCTCACACGCCCGGTTGCTGCGCTCCAAAAATCGGCCGGACCATCAGCTGATCTGGCTGAAATAAGAGGTCAGGAGACCGCCAAACGAGCACTCGAAGTCGCCGCTGCCGGGGGGCATAACTTGCTCATGGTTGGTCCACCCGGTGCGGGAAAAAGCATGCTGGCATCGCGACTTTCGGGGCTTCTGCCGGCACTGACACCGCGAGAACTGCTGGAAGTCTCGATGATTGGATCCATTGCCGGGGATATTTCTGATGGCAAATTGTCATCATTGCGCCCATTCCGCGCGCCGCATCACTCCGCTTCTATGGCTGCTATGATCGGAGGTGGCTTAAGAGCCCGGCCCGGCGAGGTTTCGATGGCCCATAACGGTGTTTTGTTTCTTGACGAATTTCCCGAATTCACCCCTCAGGTCCTCGACAGTCTGCGCCAACCCATTGAATCCGGTGAAACAGTCATTGCCAGAGCCAATCACCGGGTATCCTATCCATCGCGTTTCCAGCTTGTCGCAGCGATGAATCCATGTCGCTGCGGCATGGCGGGTGAACTTGGCCATACCTGCCGTCGCGGAGAACGGTGTGCCATCGACTATCAGGCCCGTATTTCCGGCCCGTTGATGGACAGACTGGATTTGCGGGTGGAGTTGCCTGCCGTTTTTGCTGGAGATCTGATAGAGGCACAACCGGGAGAACCAAGCTCGGCTGTAGCAAGTCGTGTTGAAAAGGCCCGCGCCATTCAGTTGGTCCGATATCAGGAAATGGGGTTGAATCAGATGACCAATGCCCAAGTCGATCATTCTACAATAGAAAATGTTGTCAGAACTGATGCGTCCGGCTGGCAGTTGCTTCGCGATGCTGCAGAAAAACTCAGGTTTTCAGCTCGGGGCTTTCATAGAATTCTTAAAGTTGCCCGTACATTGGCAGACCTTGAGGAAGCCTCCGCAGTGGGCCGGGTTCATATTGCTGAAGCCATTTCGTACCGTACAAGCAGCAAAAGCCTGAAAACAGGCACCTGATCGATGAGATTTGATCAAGCTGGGTAAGCAGATTGAAATGATTTGTCACTTAGATTGGGTTCATGACGAGGTTTGGAACATTCGATAAAGCCGTCAGCCAGAGCGGTAGCGTGGGCGACGGTGGTGGTGTGCCAGATACCGCCATGCTTCGGTTTGCTCAAGATGAGTCCCTGACGCCTCGCGACGAAGGCCATGCTAAGGGGGATGTGTCGGGGTCCAGCACATCACGGCAGATTGCCGAAACAAATTCGGAAAAAAACCAGGATTTTTCCTTGCGCAGCAGTAAGCGCAGTCCCAGGCTGCGATCCTTGGATATGCGCTCGGGACTGGCTGATATATTCAGGCCCTCAATGGTTCTGGGCGTATTGCTGGTTCTGTCAGGTCTGGTTCTCGAACTGAGCAATTTGCAAAGTCCGCTTGTCGACCCCAATCATCTTTCCCGAACCATGCCGTTCATTGGCCTGTTGCTTATAGTCTGGGGCCGTCTCTTCCCGCTGCAAACTATTGCACAACCGCTTCCCGATGTTACAGAACTGATTCGCCGAAATCACCATCTTGCTGAGCGACTTGAACAACTTGAAGACAAGACATGGGAAGTGCGAGAAAGCGAAGAGATCCACCGAACTCTGTCCGAAGCGCTTGGGGATATAGTTATACATCGCAATTCACAAGGAATGGTGGTTTTCAAAAACTCCGTTTTTTGCGAATATTTCGATGATGATACACATCACCTTCCAACTGATTTCCATCGCACTGTATCCCAGCTTCATGAATCGGGAATCTCGTCCTGTGACGTTGAAATCAAGACCCTGAAGGGCAAGCGCTGGTTTTCATGGACTGACATGAGTGTTCGCGACGCAACCACCGGCGAAGTTGGTCTGAGATCGGTGGCGCGAGACATCACGGCCCACAAGACCAGCGAAAGAGAGATCATGTCTGCCCTTGATCAGGCAGGGTTGGCCAATGATGCCAAGTCGCAATTCCTCGCCATGGTCAGCCATGAAATCCGCACACCACTACACGGAATCAGTGGCATGGTTGGCCTGTTAAAGGATACTCCCCTTGCCCCGGATCAAGCGAATTATGTCGAAGCCATTTCAAACTCAGGTCAAACATTGCTCAGTCTGATTGAGGACCTCCTCGATACCGCGCGCATTGAAAACGGCACCATGGCAATCAATCCTGCTGCCACCGATCTTTTGGAGCTAGTTGAAGGTGTGGCGGAACTTTTGGCCCCGGCGGCCCGCAAGAAGCAGCTGGACATCGCTACCTTTGTCAGCACCGAAGTTCCGGAAAATGTGGTGCTCGATTCAGGACGTTTGCGGCAAGTTTTGATCAATCTCGCAGGCAATGCTGTCAAGTTCACAAGGACGGGTGGCTTGTGCATTGATGTCACATGTGATGCCTCACGCGAGTCACAAACCGGTAAGGTGTCGCTGGGATTTCACGTCACAGATAGTGGTCCGGGGCTCTCCAAATCCGATCAGGCGCGGGTGTTTGGTGAGTTTGTGCAAACTGATGAAGGGGCCATGCGGGAATTTGGTGGTGCCGGTCTTGGTCTCAGTATTTCACAGAACATCGTGGCTCTGATGGGTGGAGAGATCGCAATCACAAGCCAGTTGGGCAGGGGAACAGTGTTTCATTTTGCAATCGAGGCAGAACGCTCTACATTTGATGACGCGAAGCAGAGCCAACAACCCTTGCATGAAAAAAGTCTTGCGTTGGTCCTGCGAAAAAATCCGGCACGCGGTGCCCTTGTGCGCACCATGCGGTCAATTGGGATGACTGTCTCAACATTTGACACTGTGGAAGCCTTTCAGTTGACCCGCAACGAGCACCCGTCATTTGACTGCCTGGTAGCAGAGCTTGAAAATCATTCAGATGCCGATCTTTCAGCCCTGCGAAATCTCCCAAGTAGACCGCTTCGGTTGATCAGCATTGGCGACGCTGCGGCAACGCGATCAACGCAGCAGGAAATGAACATTGACGGTTGGTTGACCTGGCCAGCGCGCAAATCAACTTTAACGCAGGTTCTCAATGGAACCGCATCAACAAAGCATCCAGTCGCGAAGCAACGCAGGCCAGCCCTTCTCCAACAGCCAGCACTTTCCATACTTTTGGTGGAGGACAATGCAATAAATGCACTGTTGGCCCGGTCAATGCTTGCCAAACTCGGGCATGATGTTGTGCAGGTTGAAGATGGTGAGGCTGCATTGGCTGAATTGGCCCGCAACACTTTCGATGCCGTGTTGATGGATCTTCACATGCCAAACAAGGACGGTCTCACCGCGCTGAAGGAAATTCGTGAACGGTCAGTTGAGAAAGCGCGGCTTCCAGTTTTTATCTTGTCCGCAGATGGCCAGCCCCAGATCAAGGACAATGCAATGCAGGCCGGTGCCAGCGAATTCCTGACGAAGCCGCTGGAGTTTGAAAAGGTAGCCGAACTGTTAGAGCAGCACGTCCTGTGTAGACATCACCGGTCCGTATAGCTTGCCCAATTGGTGCACCTACTGCAATTGTCACCACCGCGTCATGAACGTAGAATATCAAAAATTTGTCCACGACCGATATGGATCATGACCGATTGAGCAGCCCAATGTCATTTGACCCCCATGCTCCTGTCCTCGGTGTCCTGGGACCGATGCACGTCAGATTGGCGCGCAGCGCAGAGGAGATCGAGGCTGCGCAGTCCCTGCGCCATGACGTTTTTTTCCGTGAACAGGGCCGACAATTGGCAGGTGATGACCCAGATTCCAATCGCGACCGGGATGAATTCGATTCTTATTGCGACCATTTGATTGTAGTCGACAGGAGCAATGGGCGTGACGAGATTGTTGGCACCTATCGTTTGATGCGCCAATCCCAAGCCCTAGAAATGGGCGGGTTCTATACCCAGACCGAATTCGATTTGGGTCCACTGTTTGCTGCCAACCCCGATGCCCGGTTCCTTGAACTTGGCCGATCCTGCATCCGACCTGAATACCGCACAAAACGCACCTTGGAATTGTTATGGCACGGAACCTGGGCCTGTTGCGTGAATCACGGGATCAGCATCATGTTTGGATGCGCTTCCTTTTCAGGAACCAATCCCGATTCTCACCGGGAGCCATTAGGTTGGCTTGGAAAACACGCAGTGCTTGATCCGCATGAGAGTTGCAACGCGCTTGGAGATGAGGGATTTGCGCTCGAACAACTAGGTTGTGATAAGGCTGATCTCCGCAGCGCCATGAGCGGCATGCCGCCGATGATCAAAGGCTACTTGCGCCTTGGTGCAAAGGTTGGAGCACAGGCCGTCGTCGATCCAGAATTTGGAACAACCGATGTGCTTGTTGTTTTGAAAGTTTTGCAGATCAATCCAAAATATTTGGCCCATTTTGGCGCGGATGCATCGCGATTTGCTGCCTAACACGTTGCTGTCCACAAGACAGACCATTTTTGCACATCGTACGGAGCGACAGCATTGGTGAGTTATGCTCTATTGACCGAAGTAAGTTTCCACTTTCTGTTTGTTGATTATGAGTGCCCAACCGACGCCAATGATGGCGCAATATATCGAGATCAAGGCCACCTATCCCGATGCGCTGTTATTTTACCGCATGGGCGATTTTTACGAGCTGTTTTTTGGCGATGCTGAAACGGCGTCCCGGGCGCTAGGTATTGCGCTGACCAAGCGGGGCAAACATCTGGGTGAAGACATTCCCATGTGTGGCGTTCCTGTTCATGCGGCCGATGATTATTTGCAAAAACTGATAGGTCTTGGCCACAGGGTAGCCGTATGCGAACAGGTGGAGGATCCGGCAGAGGCAAAGAAACGAGGTTCAAAATCGGTTGTCAAGCGCGACGTTGTACGTCTTGTGACACCAGGCACGATAACCGAAGAAAATTTGCTGGATCCAGGCCAGTCAAGCATTCTGGCGACCCTGGCGCGAGTTCGCGGTGCCGCTTGCGGAGATCTGTTCGGCCTGGCGGCTGTCGATATTTCAACTGGTTCCTTCACGATCATGGAATTCGATCAAGGGCAGGTACTGGCCAATATCAGCCGCATTGCTCCGCGTGAACTGGTCGTGCCGGATTCGTTTTATGAAGATGATGAATTGCGAAATATGTTGGAGTTTCTCCAGTGCACTGTGCAGCCGCAGCCAGCAGCCCTGTTCGATTCATCACGCGCAGCCAACAGAATCCAAAACTTCTACGGCGTGACCACGCTTGATGGTTTTGGTACATTCAGCCGCGTGGAACTGGCAGCCCTGAATGCTGCTATCTCCTACATCGACAAGACACAACTTGGTGAACGACCTCCTCTTGCCCGACCGGTACGAGACGATGCTGGTGACTTTCTCTATATTGATGCCGCGACCCGCACCAATCTGGAACTTGTTCAATCACTGTCCGGTGGCAGGGAAGGTTCACTGCTGAAGACAATTGATCGCTGTGTAACCGGGGGTGGTGCTCGTCTTTTGGCCGAGCGCCTGACCAATCCTCTCACTGGTGTGGAAAGAATTACACAACGCCATGAGGAAGTTGCAGCGTTCCTCTTGGAAACTCCATTGCGCGAGCAGGTGCGCACAGGATTGAAGCCTATGGCCGATGTGCCACGTGCCCTATCGCGGCTGTCCCTCAACCGCGGTGGGCCGCGTGATCTCGTTTCCGTCAAGCGGGGATTGGATACGGCGAATTTGATGGGCGATCTGTTGCAACCTCATGAAAGCAGTCTGCCCCCAAATCTTCTCCAGAGTTTGGAGCGGTTGAAGGATACGCCAACCGATCTGACACAGTATCTGCAGTTCCTTCTTGACGACGATGTTCCCATGCTTGCGCGGGATGGCGGTTTCGTGCGCACCGGGTTTGACGAGGAACTGGATCAACTGCGTCAACTCAGCAATGAAAGCAAACAGGTCATCGCCGGGTTGCAGTTGAGTTATGCTGAGGAAACCGGTGTCAAGAATCTCAAGATACGACACAACAATGTACTGGGCTATTTTATCGAAGTCACAGCACTCAATGCGGCTGCTCTGGAAGGAGACAAGGAGCGTTTTATTCATCGCCAGACCATGGCTAACGCCATGCGGTTTACAACAACTGAACTGGCTGATCTGGAAAGCCGGATTGCCAATGCGGCTGGAAAAGCCCTGCAGCTTGAACTCGGGCACTTTGCAGAAGCGCGTGAACGTGTGCTGGATCAGACGGAACGGTTGCAGTCCATATCAGCAGCAATTGCCGGGTTGGATGTGGCTACCGCTCTCGCCGAATTGGCTGAACAACAGGGTTATGTGCGCCCGGTCATGGATGAAAGCCTAACCTTTTCGATCAAGGCTGGACGGCATCCTGTGGTTGAACAGGCCTTGCGCCGACAGGCAGAAAATCCGTTTGTGGCCAATGATTGCGAAATTGGAAGCGCCGACAGCGCAAAACTGTGGTTGCTGACCGGTCCCAATATGGGCGGCAAGTCCACCTTCCTGCGTCAGAATGCACTGATCACCATCTTGGCGCAAATGGGGTCGTTTGTACCCGCCGGCAGTGCTCATATCGGAGTGATAAACCGTCTATTTTCTAGGGTCGGAGCAGCGGATGATCTGGCACGGGGGCGGTCCACCTTTATGGTAGAGATGGTTGAAACGGCTGCTATTCTCAATCAGGCAGGTTCGCGATCCATGGTCATACTGGATGAAATCGGCCGGGGAACAGCGACCTTTGACGGCCTTTCAATTGCCTGGGCGACGCTGGAACATTTGCACGAGGTCAACAAGGCGCGGACGCTCTTTGCGACGCATTATCACGAACTCACAGCGCTGTCCTCGGCTCTGGATCGCTTGTCCAATGTCACAATGAGCGTCAAGGAATGGGAAGGTGACGTTGTGTTTCTCCATGAAGTGGTTGAAGGCACAGCGGACCGGTCCTATGGGATTCAGGTGGCACGGCTTGCAGGTCTTCCGCCCAGTGTGGTGCAAAGGGCAAAGGGTGTGCTTGATCAGCTTGAAAGCCAAAACCGGGAAAGTCCATCCAGCACGCTGATTGATGACCTGCCTTTGTTTTCTTCAGTCAGGGCAGATGCTGAACAAAAACTACCTGCAACAAGCAAGTTGCAGCAAGCTATGGAGGATATACAGCCGGATGAATTGACTCCGCGCGAAGCGCTGGAAGTCCTCTATGCCTTGAAGGCCGTTCAATAATCTTTGCCCGACCCCGAGGTTTTGCCCTCCATGGCGGCCAGCAGATCGTCAAGCACACTGGAAGCCCCAAAGCGAAATGTTTTGGAACTGACCCAATCCGACCCCATGATGTCATCTGCCAGTGCCAGATAGGCCCCGCAATCCTCGGTAATTTTTATTCCACCAGCAGGTTTGAACCCGACCGGTTTTTTGCAACGCCTGATCGCATTGAGCATGATTTGTGCTGCATCCAGCGTGGCGTTGACCTCCACTTTACCAGTCGAAGTCTTGATGAAATCAGCCCCCGCTGAAATGGCCAGATCGCTGGCCGCGCCGATCTGATCAAAATCCTTCAGTTCCCCGGTTTCGAGAATCACCTTGAGCAAGACCTTGTCGCCACAGGCTCTGCGAGTGGCTTCGATCATGTGACGGGCACTCACAACATCACCATCCAGGAAGGCCGAATAAGGCATCACCAGATCAATCTCATCGGCTCCGTCCAAAATGGCCTGACGTGTCAGTTTCACAGTAACTTCAATGGAGTCATTGCCCGATGGAAAATTGACCACTGTGGCGATCGGAATTCCGGTGTCTGTCAGACAGGTACGTGCATGGGCGACAAATTGTGGCCAAATGCATATTGCACCAACAAATCCATAGGGGGTCTGCGCCCGTTGGCACAATGCTGAGACAGCTGCTTCATCGCAGTGGTCATTGAGGTCGGTCAGGTCAACAAGGCCGATTGCCCGTTCGGCAATAGATTTGCGGTGGTTCTCCGTCATCAAAAACCCTCTACAAATATGGCTTTGAGCAGTTTTGCAATCTTGGCACCACCCTGAGGGGCAACATCCTTGGTTTCGGTGTGTGACAATTCCTGTCCGGTCATACCGGCGGCAAAATTTGTGATGATCGAAAACGCTGCCACATCCATATCCAGAAACCGCGCGAGGATCACTTCCGGTACTGTGGACATACCCACAGCGTCAGCACCCATCATGCGCGCCATTTTGATCTCCGCTGGAGTTTCAAAACTGGGGCCTGAAAACCACATATAGACGCCCCGATGCAGTTTGATGTCGAGCCGCTTGGCATGTTTGCGAAACTGCTTTCTCATAGACTTGTCATAGGCCGTCGTCAGTCCGACAAAACGCTTGTCCGTGGGTTCGCCAAACAGCGGGTTTGTTCCTGAAAAATTGATATGGTCCTTGATTTGCATGATGGAACCGGGCCCCATATCCGGATTGGTTGATCCCGCTGAATTGGTCAGAATCAAGCGGTTTACCCCAGCTTCTTTCAAGGCTGTAAGTGGTGCTCGCATGGCGGCTGGATCACCTTGCTCGTAATAGTGAACCCGGCCCGACAAGATGGCCAGTTTATGGCCATTCAGGGTTCCTGCAATGACTTCTGCTGAGTGGCCGGACACCTGACTGGTTGGAAAATTGTCCAACTCGGAAAATTGATGTCGGCTTTCAATGTCGATTGCATCGACAATGCCTCCAAGTCCGGAGCCAAGCACCAGTGCCGTTTCGGGTTTGAAGCCGTCAAGTGCGGTCAAGAGATTCATCATGTCAATCCAGATCAAAATTCATTGGCAAAAGGTCACCGAGCAGTACAGTTTCCGCAACCCCGGATTGGTCACACAGATACACCGGGGTTTGCGGGTCAGCAAATTCTGCAAGGCGCTGGCGGCATCCGCCACAGGGTGTTGCACGGTCTTTTTTTTCAGCTGTGACAAGGATTGCCTGTATGCGGGTTTCTCCCGCCGTCACCATTTGCGCGATGGCACTGGTTTCGGCGCACCAGCCTTCCGGGTAAGATGCATTTTCCACGTTACAGCCGCAATAAATTGTTCCCTGTTCCGTCAAAAGCGCAGCACCCACAGGAAATCTGGAATAGGGTGAGTGGCTGTTGGCCATGGCTTCCACAGCCGCCTTGAACATTGCCTGTTTCATGCGCCTAACGTTCCTTCGTATAGGGGACGCCGCCAGCCTTTGGCGGGATTGCTTTGCCAATGAAGCCCGCAAGCAGGATGACGGTCAGGATATAGGGAAGAGCTTGCATCAGTTGCACCGGCACAACGCCAACCAGAGGCAAAGCCACACCCTGATAGCGGATTTCAATCGCTCCGAGGAATCCAAAAAGCAGGCAGGCCCACATGGCAGCAACCGGACGCCATTTGGCAAAGATCAGTGCGGCCAATGCAATAAAGCCACGCCCTGCTGTCATTTCCTTGACGAAACCGGCAGACACGCCAATGGAAAGATAAGCTCCTGCAATACCGCATAGAATGCCACAGCAGATCACTGCTCGATAGCGGGCCCAGGATACGGAAATGCCAGCGGTATCCACGGCAGCCGGATTCTCGCCCACCGCCCGCAGACGCAATCCGAACCGCGTTCGAAATAGCACCCACCAGGTGATTGGAACCATAGCGAAAGCAAAATAGGCAATCAGATTGTGGCCGGAAATAAGTTCGCGATAAACCGGACCGAGGATTGGAATACCGTACAAGGTTTCAGCCAGTGGCAGCTCAAGTGCGTTGAAACGGGCCTCCTGTGGCAACTGGGGTGTGCGACCACCTTGATTGAACCAGGCTTGGCCAAGCAGGGCCGAAAGACCAGCGGCGATAAAATTTATGGCAACACCAGAGACGATCTGATTACCCTTGTTGGTGATAGAGGCAAATCCGTGCACCAGAGAAAGTGCAATGGCCACCAGAATTCCGGCACCCAGGCCGAGCCAGGCTGAGCCGGTTACGGCAGCAGCGGCAGCAGCAGCAAAAGCACCGCCCAGCATCTTGCCCTCAAGGCCAATATCGACAATTCCAGAGCGCTCGGAATACAATCCGGCCAGACAGGCCAGAAGAAGCGGAACTGAAGAGCGCACTGTCAGGTCGAGAAGTTGAATCAGCGTATCCATCAGGCAGGTGTCTCCTGTCCTTGAGGAGCGGCAAAAATTCTTGCCAGTGCCGGGCGGAACATGAACTCCATGGCACCGGCAAACAGGATCACCAGTCCCTGAATCATGACAATCATGTCGCGGGTGATATTGGGCATGTCAAAAGCCAGTTCTGCACCGCCCTGATAAAGCGCGCCAAACAATATCGCAGCCGGAATGATACCCGCGGGATGGGATCGTCCCATCAGGGCAACCGCAATACCGACAAATCCTGCCCCTTCTACAAAATCAAGCTGCAACCGGGCCTGGTCTCCCATAACCGGATTGAGCGCCATCATGCCGGCCAGAGCGCCTGAGAACATCATGGTGGCCACGATGATCCTGATCTCCGGCATGCCGGCATATCTGGCGGCTCTTGGGCTTACACCCTGGGTGCGCATTTCATATCCGAATTTGGTACGCCAAACCACAAGCCAGACGACAACTGACATGACCAGCGCCACGAGAAATGAAATGTTTAAAGGGGAAGCACCCATATCGACCCCGAATGGGGCGAGCAGCCAATCAAGCTTTGGTATTTGGCCTCCGGCCTCAAAATCCCGCGAACGCGGACCCAGATTGGCTGCTTTTTGCAACGGGCCTGCCAGAAGATAAACCATCAGCGCTGAGGCGATGAAATTGAACATGATGGTGGTGATTACGATATGGCTACCGCGTCGGGCCTGCAGATAAGCTGGAACAAAGGCCCACATTGCCCCAAACAGCGCGGCTCCGATTATCGCGATTGGAAAGGTTGCCCACCAGGGCAGCACCGTATCTAGGGACAGACAAACCAGCCCAACACCCAAACCTCCGATATAAGCCTGGCCTTCGCCGCCAATATTGAAAAGTCCGGCATGGAATGCCACCGCCACCGCCAGTCCGGTGAAGATGAAGGTTGTGGCGAAAAATAGGGTGAAACCAATATTATAGCCATTGCCAAAGGCACCACGAATCATGAGATAGGCCGCCTCGACCGGGCTTTCCCCAACAAACAAAACCACAAGGCCAGCGATGAGAAACGCCACCGCCACATTGATCAGGGGCATAAGGCCATAGTCGACCCATCTGGGGAGTGTCAGGTTCATTCAGACTCCGGCCGGTTTCAACTCGTCAGTTCAAAGCCGCATCGTCTGAATGCGCCATCAGGTCGCTGCTGCTCATCACCTTGGCATATTGACCGTCGAGAATACCTAACGTCAACGCGTGGACTTCATCTGCGCTCCACTTTTTGCCATTTATGTCGGTTTGTCCAAGACTGACGACAGCGTCCTTTGCCAGATAGACCATAAAACCAAGATTGCCCGCCATCCGTACTGTGCTCTCCACACAATCTTGCAGATGAACCCCGCAGACCACCAATTCAGTGGATCCGATCTCTTCCAGAACCTGCATCAAATCGGTACCGATAAAGGCATTATTGGTGCGCTTCTCGACAATTGTCTCATGATCCAGCGGGTGTACTTCTTCCTTGAACGCGTTGGTCGGTTTTTCTGGCGAATAGGGTGAGTCCGGGTCCATGCTGTCATGGCGAATATGAACAATGGGGTTTCCCCTCTGGCGCCAGTGTTCAAGCAAATGGGCAGATTGATTAAGGGCATCCGGTTGGCCTTGCGATGAAAAGATCGGGTCATCCATGGCTTGCTGCATGTCGATAAGGAGAAGCGTGGCACTCACTTGTTCTTTCCTTCCAGGGATATTTGTCCGGTTTTTGGGTCTGCCTTGAAAAATGGATTATGGGCCAATTCCCACAAATGTCCGTCGGGGTCGGCGAAATATCCCGAATATCCTCCCCAGAAAACGTCTTGAGGTTGTTTTATTGCTGCTGCGCCGTGACCGATGGCATGGGCGAAAAAACTGTCGACTGCAGCTCGATCAGGCAGATTGATGGCGAGTGTGACGCCACGAAACCCAGCCGGAGTGTCATCAATCCGTGCATCTTCGGCAAGTGCGGCTCTACCATAGAGACCGAGCACAATACTGTGGCCCTGCAGGAAAGTGACAGTTTCCTGACTGGCCGTTGTGTTCTGCCAGCCCAGGGATTCGTAAAATCGCGTAGATGCGGCAAGGTCATCCACACCTAGGGTTACAATGGAAATATTTGCCGTCAAACGTTCGCCTCACCAGTTCTTGTCATCAAACATCTTTTGCAACGCGATTCTGTAATTTGCAAACTCGTACTCCATACCCAATTCATCCTTTGAGATTTGATTGGAAATTCGCTTGTTCTCTCCGTAGAAACTGCGTGCCATGGGTGTCAGTTCTGCCGTTTCAAAATCCTGTTCAGGCGGCGGCTTGAGGTCCAGCAGCGAATGAGCAAAAGTCACGACATCCTGCGGCGGAGCCGGCTCGTCATCCGTAATGTTGAATTCTCCACAAGCATCAATTGCGATGGCGAGATCAACGGCCTTGGCAATGTCGTGAACATGAATGCGATTGAAGACCTGCCCTTTCTTTATCAGACGTCGTGCCCGGCCCTCGCTCGCTGATCGCAGGGCATTGCGACCCGGTCCGTAAATGCCGGAGAGCCTGAAAATGCAGTAAGGAACGGATGCGTCCATGGCAGCCTTGCGCCATTCGTTCTCGGCTCTTACCCTTTGCCGGGAGCGTGCTGACAAAGGTTGTGGTGCTGCTGATTCATCAATCCATGCCCCGTCATGATTGCCGTAAACTCCAACGGTCGACAAATAGCCTACCCATTGAAGTTTCGGCATCAGGTCTGTCAACCTCCTTTGGCCAATTGCTTTCAGGACAGGATCAACCGGTAGGGGTGTCTCATCCGATGTTTCCTGACGCGGTGGGGCGATGGAGGTAATCAGATGGGTGGCATTGGCCAGTTCGCTTTGCAACGCTTCGTCCATTCTTTTTCCGTCAAAAATCAGCGGATGAATATTGCGAGCTGTAAGCAGATCGAACTTGTCACCTGATCGCGTCGTACCCCATACAGGTATGCCGTGATCTGCAAGACGAGCACCAATTTCACGACCGGAAAATCCACAGCCGAATATGAAAGCCTTCATGTCTCATCTCCAGTCAATTCGCTCATCGCCCAGTCAGCAGCCTCCCGCACAACTTCATTGCTGTCATTCCTGAGGTGTTGCACCAGGGGAATCAACTTACTGACACCGGAATTGCCAGCGGCAATTAGGCAGTTGCGGACGAACCTGTCGCGCCCGATGCGTTTGACCGGTGACCCGGAAAAGCGGGCTCTGAATTGTGCATCATCCATTTTCAGAAATGCCTGCAATTCGGTCGGCTTTGTATCGGATGGTGCGGACAGCCTTGCCTCGCTGGCTTGTTGGGCGAACTTGTTCCATGGGCAGACCGCCAGACAGTCATCACACCCATAAATGCGATTGCCCATGGACTTTCTGAATTCCAATGGAACTGGCTCGCGGGATTCAATGGTGAGATAGGAAATGCAACGTCTCGCATCTATCTGGTAG
>JBPCWM010000324.1:0-23360 GCA_051009515.1 Rhizobiaceae bacterium
CGGCACCAAGGCGCGTGTTGTGAGAACCGGTGCGAATCGAACCGGGAATAATGATGATCTTGGGTTTGGTCATTGATATTGCCTATTCCGCCAGTCCGTCGAAAAAGCCCTTCATGCGGGAGAAGAAGCCGGTGGATTCTGGAGAGTTTGCTTCAGAGCTCAGCTGTTCAAATTCGGTCAGCAATTCGCGTTGGCGTTTGGAAAGATTGGAAGGTGTTTCGATGGCCACCTGAATATACATGTCGCCCATCTGGCTGGACCGCATGACCGGCATTCCTTTGGACCGCAATCGGAACTGTTTCCCATTCTGGGTGCCTTCGGGCACCTTGACCCTCGTCTTGCCACCGTCGACCGTGCCCACCTCGAACTGGCCGCCAAGGGCTGCAGTGGTCATGGAAATAGGAACCCTGCAATAGATGTCAGCGCCATCGCGTTGGAAGAATTCATGGGGTTTGATGGACAGGAAAATATAGAGATCGCCCTGTGGCCCGCCATGCCCTCCCGCTTCTCCTTCACCGGCCAGCCGGATGCGAGTGCCGTCTTCAATACCGGCGGGTACGTTGACGGAAAGTGTTTTGTTTTCGTCGGTCGTGCCGGTGCCACTGCAGGATGTGCAGGGATCGGAAATCACTTCGCCGCGTCCCTGACAGGTGGGGCAGGTGCGTTGGATGGAGAAAAAGCCCTGGCTGGCGCGAACCTGACCGACACCGCCACAAGTGCCACAGGTGCTTGGATGGGTGCCTGGTTTCGCTCCCGAGCCATCGCATTTTTCGCATGTTACTGCGGTTGGAATTTCGATTTCAGCCGTCTTGCCTACAAAGGCCTCTTCAAGCGAGATTTCCATATTGTAGCGCAAATCGGCACCGCGGGAGCGACCACCTGCGGAACGCCTTCCGCCGCCCATCATTTCGCCAAAAATGTCTTCAAAAATATCGCTCATTCCGCTGCCGCCACCGCCGAACGGGCCGCGTGCACCGCCGCCGCCGTTTTCAAATGCAGCATGGCCAAAGCGGTCGTAGGCTGCACGTTTCTGCGGGTCTTTCAGAGCTTCGTATGCTTCACCGATTTCCTTGAATTTTGCTTCGGCTTCAGCACTATCCGGATTGCGGTCCGGATGATATTTCATCGCCTGTTTTCTAAAGGCACTCTTGAGCGCCTTTTCGTCTGCATCGCGGGAGACGCCCAGCGTTTCGTAATAATCCGCTTTACTCATCCAGGTCTATCCATTTGCTGTCGTTCCGGAATTGCCGTATTCCAGAATCGCGTTGATTTTTGTTCGGTCTTGCAGCTGATAGCCCGATCCAAGCAGGTGCTCGACAATGGGGCTGTTTGAATCGTGCCCGGTTTCTACAATCAATAGACGAGGCCATAAATCGGAATCCAAATCCAACACCATTGCACGCAGCGCTGCTTCGTCACGCCCCTCGATATCCACTTTCATGGCATCGACATGGGTCAGATCATGGCGTTTGATTAGCTCTGCCAGGGTTTCCAGACGCACAGTTTCACCATCGCCATCCGCCGTAATGGCTATACCCCCGCGATTAATCCCTGCAATGGTCAGATTGCCGCTCCCGGCGGTGTCAGAAATTCCAATGGCCTCGATATAGGCAGCACAGCTGCTGGCAGCACAGTTGAATTCCAGGCGTGACCGGTTTTCCGGGTCTGGTTCAACACTGACGATGGTAGTTTTCTTACCTTGCATGCGAGCGGTCGCGTCGACAAACAGACTATAGAGGCCAACATTTGCACCAATGTCGAGAAATACGAATGGCCGATTCTGATCATGAGCAGCAATACGTTTTGCCAATGCAGAACGTTCAGTCTCATCCCAGATGTGAACACCGGCAAAAGCGCGTTTTTCGCATCTGTTTGAGGCAGGAAACAGGCGCGCATTCACGCCATCCGCAACACTGACATCAATTGGTCCGTTCATTCCTGCCGGATGTCCCATCAAACTTGCCTTGCGGATCAGGGAAATCAGCCACATGCCCAACCGCCCGGACGGGGTGAGGGACGCCGAGCGGCGCAAAGACTCACGCCAGGGGGAAAGCGCATGGGTTCCAAAAGGTGCCGGGGGATTAGCCATGTTGATCACGAGGGTCACACCGTACGCATTACGCTGGACACCAGATCCCACCCGCCTGCAGTTCAGGCGGGTGGGAATGAGTGTGGTTCAGCTGAAGTGCTGCTTATGCAGACTTCTTTTCGTCTTCGTCGTCGATTTCTTCAAAATCGGCATCAACAACGTTTTCATCAGCCGCAGCGTGGGCTGCTGCATCGGCTGCAGCTGCAGCTTCTTCATCAGACTGCTGGGCCTCATAAATGGCCTGTCCCATTTTCATGGATGCTTCGGCCAGGGCCTGAGACTTGTCTTTGATCTCGTCTGCATCGTCTGTTTCCAGAGCGGCCTTGAGATCGCTGATGGCGTTTTCAATCGCTTCCTTGTCTTCAGCGCTGACCTTGTCCTTGTGCTCTTCGAGCGATTTCTCGGTGGAGTCGATGAGCGTCTCGGCAGAGTTCTTGGCTTCGACTGCTTCGCGGCGGGCCTTATCTGTTTCAGCATTTGCTTCAGCGTCCTTGACCATCTGCTCAATGTCAGCATCGGACAGACCACCGGAGGCCTGAATGCGGATTTCCTGGGACTTGCCAGTGCCCTTGTCCTTGGCCGACACATTCACGATGCCATTGGCATCAATGTCGAACGTGACTTCAACCTGTGGCACGCCACGGGGTGCCGGAGGAATGCCAACCAGATCGAACTGACCCAGCATCTTGTTGTCTGCTGCCATTTCGCGTTCACCCTGTGAAACACGGATGGTCACCGCATTCTGATTGTCTTCTGCAGTGGAGAACGTCTGTGACTTCTTGGTTGGGATCGTTGTGTTACGATCAATAAGACGAGTGAACACGCCGCCCAATGTCTCGATACCAAGCGACAATGGTGTCACGTCAAGCAAGAGAACATCAGTGACATCTCCCTGCAGAACGCCGGCCTGAATGGCAGCACCCATGGCAACCACTTCATCGGGGTTCACGCCTTTATTGGGTTCCTTGCCAAAGAAGTCTTTAACGGTTTCCTGAACCTTGGGCATGCGGGTCATACCACCAACGAGGAGCACCTCGTCAATTTCACCAGCTGACAGACCGGCATCTTTCAATGCGTCCTGCATCGGTTTGACAGTTCGCTTGACCAGATCTGCAACCAGGGATTCAAACTTGGCGCGGGTCAACTTCATGGTCAGGTGTTTCGGACCAGATGCATCTGCGGTGATAAATGGCAAGTTGACTTCGGTCTGAGCCGACGAAGAAAGCTCAATCTTTGCCTTTTCCGCGGCTTCTTTAAGACGCTGCAGAGCCAACTTGTCCTGTTTCAGGTCAACACCCTGATCTTTCTTGAATTCGTCAGCCAGATAGTCGACGAGCTTCATGTCGAAGTCTTCACCACCGAGGAAAGTGTCACCATTGGTGGATTTCACCTCAAAGACACCGTCTCCGATTTCTAGAATGGATACATCGAAAGTCCCGCCACCGAGGTCATAGACTGCGATGGTTTTACCGTCGTTCTTTTCCATGCCGTAGGACAGCGCAGCAGCTGTTGGTTCGTTGATGATTCGAAGGACTTCAAGTCCCGCAATCTTGCCTGCGTCCTTGGTTGCCTGGCGTTGTGCGTCATTAAAATAGGCGGGAACGGTGATAACTGCCTGCTCAACTTTCTCACCGAGATAAGCTTCTGCGGTTTCCTTCATTTTTTGAAGGATCATCGCGGAAATCTGGGAGGGTGAATATTTGTCATCATTGACCTTAACCCAGGCATCGCCATTGTCGCCGTTGACGATTGAATAAGGAACGAGCTTTTGGTCTTTCTTAACGGCTTTGTCTTCAAACCGACGACCAATGAGCCGTTTTACGGCAAACAGGGTGTTCTCAGGGTTGGTTACAGCCTGACGCTTGGCCGGCTGGCCCACAAGACGCTCACCGTCATCGGTGAATGCCACCATTGAAGGAGTTGTGCGGGCGCCTTCTGCATTTTCGATAACCTTTGCGGTCTTGCCATCCATGACAGCCACACAGGAGTTGGTAGTACCAAGATCGATACCAATTACTTTAGCCATTTCTTTCTCTCCATATTATGCAAACCAGCTGAACCCATCCCTGCAAAATCGGGAATGCAGGAACTATTGGCGTTCCGGTCAATGGAAACTGGCAGACGCAATGTCTGGAAATCCCTTTTCCATTTCCCCCACTGGCCCCATTGAGGACTCATTGTACTATGCGATAGTCACCTGGGTCCCAGTTCGGGTGGCATGATGGTTACCGCGTTGGCCGCTATATAAGAAAGTGACGTTGGGGCTGCAAGGGGCGTTTTCCTGCATTTTGACCGCTAAATTCGAATATATTTTGCCGATATGATCCGCTATATTGTTTGGTGTTGTCACCGCACCGCCGCGGGCTCCAGCAAATCACAGGGGAATCAATTGACCAAAGATGCTCTGTCACTTCCTGCTGGTGTGGATCACTGGCCCGGATATTTTGCTCCTGATGCACAACAGGATTTGCTTGAACAGGTACGCGAGCGCGTGCGTACGGCACCGTTGTTTACCCCACGTATGCCGCGTACGGGCAAGGAAATGTCTGTGCGCATGACCAATTTTGGCAGTCTTGGCTGGGTGACCGATAAGCAGAACGGTTATCGCTATCAAGAGGTTCATCCCGTGACTGAGGCGCCCTGGCCGGAAATTCCTCCCGTTCTGCTCGATCTATGGGCTCAATTGTGCGACTACCCGCAACCGCCAGAAGCTTGTCTCGTCAATTATTATACCGATGATGCCAAAATGGGTTTGCATCAGGACCGCGATGAGCAGGTGCATGATGCACCTGTGCTTTCCATATCGCTTGGCAATGATTGCCTGTTTCGGATAGGAGGCACCAGCCGCGGTGGAAAAACCCAATCCCTGCGCCTTCAGAGCGGCGATGTACTGATGCTGTCCGGCCCATCGCGTATGGCCTTTCACGGGGTAGACCGCATCTATCCCGATACAAGCATGCTTCTAAAATCGCAGGGGCGGATAAACCTGACTTTACGCCGGGTTACCTAGAAAAGTACAACTACGGGAATTTATAGTTGGGAGAAGCTGGTAACAATTCGGTCCCAGCTACCGGTTGCCACAAGGTCGGCTGACTGATCGGATCCATGTTCCGTGGGTCTTGCAATAAAAGCAGTTTGCAATTTGCAGTTCTGAGCGGCAACCAGATCATTGTTATGGGCCGCGACCATCATGACCTCGTCGGGTTCAAGACGCAGCGCTTTGCAACAGGCAAGATAAACTGCAGGTTCCGGCTTGTAGTTTTGCGCAAGATCAGCCCCCAGAATACAATCCCATGGCAGGTTTCCGTGGCGGGCAAGGCGTGTCATCAGCGCGATTGAACCGTTGGAACACGGGGCGATAATCGCCTTCTGCTTCAATTGGGTCAATTCGCTCGCCACGCCGGGCCAGGGGTCAAGACGCTCCCAGGCCGAGTTTAGCTGCCATTTTTCCTGTTTGTTCAGAACCGCTTCAAGCTTGAATTCCAGTAGCGTTGCTTCGAGATTTTCATAGTGCAACTGGTCCAGTGAAACATAACCGCGATTGCCGGACCTGATCCGTGCCATGGCTGGTACATACTGCCCGCGCCAGAAATCGGCAAAGGCGAACCCGTTTATTTCAATTCCCCTGGTATCAAATGTTCGCGCAGCAATGCGTGCTACCGAATTGCGCCAGTCCACGACTGTACCGAAAACGTCAAAAATATAAGCTTTTGGATTTGAAATCTGGAAACTCGCGAAATTGGTAGGAATGCTCTTCAGTTCGTCGGATCCTGAACTATCAAGTACCATAACAATACCAAGCAGCACCGGCCAGCGCAATTCCATTTGAGTTTCGTTGCATAGGTATTCAGGTGCATATATACTCAATGCAACCTAAAGGTGTTTATGTATGAGGGACATTTACATGTTGTTTTGGAAAAGACTTGCTGCTGCTGCAGCAATTTCAATTATAGGGCTACAGGCCCAGCCCCTGCCACAACCCTTACAGCTCATCGCGACAGGTTCTGACGTGGTTAAGCACGGGGGCGGCTGCCGAAAGAGTTCGCCACCTGGTCAATGTTGTCACGCCGGATCACAGCCTTATCACTGCCATTGATCCATTTCGGTGTTACGACGATTTGCGCCTGTAGGAGATGGAATCAAAGCGTGGGTCGAGCTTGTCGACCATAAGCAGTTTTCCTACGAGGCTGGTTCCGGTTCCGGGTTTTTCCTTTGTCGCTTCCAGCGCCTTGAGCACTCTTGATCGCCCATTTGCTTGGGGCTTTGATGCGGCAGGTCTTTACAGGGTTTTGCACGCGGATGGCATTCGCACCGTTGAGGAATGTTGCGTAGCTTCAGTACAGCAAGTTATCCATTTGCTCGCTGTTCATGTTTTTCAACGGCCTGAGCTCCAGAACAAAGCTGACGCAACACCTGGAGTCCAGACCCTTTGATTGACATACTGCAGTCACAGCGGAATTGAAGCCACCAAACTGCCCGAATTTACTTTTCCTGGATTCAGCTACCTACGTAAGGCGTGCTGTTTGATGCCGGATAGACTTCCTCCACCAAATCCTCTTTCTGATGCCACAGTTTTACTTCGACTGTCCGCGCAAAATTGAAGTTGTTCTTGTACGGCAACCGAAAGGCAAAATAAGGCGGATCGTTGTCTGGGTAGCTAACAACATATTCCGGTGGCACTGGATAGGCAGCGTAATAGCCCTGCCTTAGAATGACTTCGTAGGCGGGATCGCCCACGGCTTTTTCGAAGTCTGAAGGCAGGTTGGGAATCTGAGCCCATACAATACCGTTATTGTCCAGTGGAATGGTACCTACATCCGTATCGTTCACATGCATCGTGAGATAGTTACAGTCCAATCCTCTCAATTCAATATCGCCTTCTGAGGGATTTGGACTGACAATACCATCGTAGAGAAGTGTCTGTGTATCCTCCACCCAGATTCTAACCTGAATCTGATCGTTTCCCGGCCCCGAGTTATACTCAAGTAAAAGCCTGTCAATCAGGCTGTTTTCTTCATTGAGACTGATACCACCAACCCTGAATTCGTAGCCTGTCATATTGAGATTTTCCCCCTGCCTCAAGACCACTGTTTGCTGCAGGGGAATGGTGCCAGCATTTTCATATTCAACGGCGGCTGTCAGGTATTGGAAGGTCATCTTGTCTAAGACAAGATTGTTATTGGGAGCGATGGTTCCGTTGTAGACCAGCTCATCGGTATCCTCAGCATACAACTGCAATCTACAATTTTTTCCCCCTCCTCCATTTTGTCCTAAATATCGCAAGGTCAGAGTGTCAATCAGGCCAACCCCGTCATTTAAATCAAAACCGATAACTTGGAATACGTAAGAGTTAAAATCCAGATGCTCTCCCAAATATATTTGTTGCGGGTCTTTTGTCATAAAATTGCTCCTAATGCATGAATATTAATAACTAATTTTGCGACGAATGATTAAATTTATAGAAATAAAAATTTTACACAATAAAACAGATATATATTTATTGGAGAGATCCACATCTATATGAATAAATTTATGGATCAGAAAACATCTCATCATCGCGTAAATGAAGCATTTGTCTGTTTGCGCCGGTGGTGTGGGTGGTGTTTGGCAATACGGATTTCAAAGATTCAACATCAGCTTGCAATCCGACAAACCTGAATAAATAGAAATCCGGAATGGATGTATGGCATTGCGTCGATGGGGTGAAAACATGAAAATCTGCTGGCTACTCGCCAAAAACATCCATCAGTCTGATAGAGTTGAGCCATGATCGGGGCAGTGCTGTTTCGTCCCCCGCTTAATCCCGGGACTTATGGGGCGTACTTCCACATGCATCTGTAGGCGCAATGGAACTAAAAATTACTTATGTATGAGGGACATCTACATGTTGTTTTGGAAACGACTTGCTGCTGCGGCAGCCATTTCAATTAAGGGTTACGGGCCCAGTTCCTGCCAATATTGACGTCGAGTGCGTTGAGCGCAGTGAGTTGGGTGCACTTACCTTACTCGCCGTACTCGCCGCAATCATCGTAGCTTGTCGCGACAGATTCAAACGTGGTTTTACACGGAGGCGGTTGCCGAAAGAGTTTGCCACATGGTCAATGTTGTGACGCCGGATCACAGCCCTATCACGGCCATCGCTTCAATCGGATGTTACGACGATTTGCGCCTGTAAGAGATGGTTTCAAAGCGCAGGTAGAGCGTGTCGACCATCAGCAGTTTTCCTACGAGGCCGGTTCCGGTTTCGGTAATTTCCTTTATCGCTTCCAGCGCCATCAGCGTGCCCATCACGCCCGTTACCGCTCCAAGAACTCCGGTTTGAGAACAGGAGGGCAGCAGATCATCACGAGGCTGGGTGGGAAACAGATCCTGATATCGAGGATTGTTGTCCATCCAGGGTTTCAACGTGGTGATTGTGCCATCAAAACGGTTGACCGCAGCGGTGATCAGCGGGATGTGTGTCTCGGCACAGGTGTCAGCCATAAGATATCGGGTAGTGAAATTGTCACTTCCGTCCAGAACAAGATTGTGTCCCTCAATCAATTCCGCTGCATTCCCCGCGCTAATGCGTTTTGATAGTGCGTTCACCTGAACATGCGGGTTGAGCCTGCTAATTGCAGTTTTGGCACTATCCGTCTTCCTGCGCCCTATAGCACCAGAATCGTGGATGACTTGTCGTTGCAAATTCGACAGGCTGACCAAATCGTCATCTATAATGGTCAATTGTCCGACACCTGCCGCGGCAAGGAACTGCAGTGCAGGTGCACCAAGTCCACCGGCCCCAATCATTGCGATCTTTGCAGATTTGAGCTTTTGCTGCCCCGGCCCACCGATTTCCGGCATGACAAGATGGCGGGCATAGCGCTCTGTTTCTTCCGGTGAAAGTGAGACTGACATGGTTTGTACTTGTTGTTCCGACTATCGAGCTAACCTGCCTTGTTCAGCGTGCCCGATGCAACCTTGAAAAATTGTGCCCGTTCTCCAAGCTCGTCGAACATGGGTTGATCAGTGCCCGTCATCCAGGCCTGACAGCCGATGCCATCGATGAGATCAAACAAGGCTGCCCGGCGTAATTCGTCCAGATGGGCGGCGATTTCATCAAGCAGGACAATCGGCGCCATTGCAGACACATCAGAAACCAATTTTGCGTGTGCCAGTACAAGTCCGGTCAGCAAAGCCTTTTGCTCGCCAGTTGAGCATAAATGGGCATCCATGTTTTTTGGACCATGCCGAACTATCAGGTTAGACCTGTGTGGGCCTTGTAGCGTTCTTCCTGCCGCTCGATCCCGCTGTCTGTTGCGAGCCAGTTCAGCCCGGAAACTATCTTCCAGATCAGCGGCCGCTCCGTCACGCATCAGACTTTCCAAAAGACCATCAAGTGAAATTTCTGCATTTGGAAATATGGCTTGAGGTCCAGCCGGACCTTGCGCAATGATTGATTGCAACAGGGAAACCAGTTCACCCCTGGCGAAGGCAACGGCCACACCGGTTTCCGCCATCTGGGCTTCAATGCTCTCCAGCCATTTGGGGTCGGCATTGTAATCCTCCAGCAATTTGTTACGGCTGCGCATGGATTTTTCATAGTTGGCAACCCGCCTGCCATGAGACGGATCGATCGCCAAAACAAGCCGATCAAGAAACCGCCTTCGATCTCCAGCAGGACCTGTAAACAATCCGTCCATGGCCGGTGTCAGCCACAGGATGCGGGCGTGTTCCAGCAATGCGTCGGATGTTTTGGACTGTGCGCTGTTGATAAAGACCTTGCGTTGCGGATCAATGCCTGCAGACCCGGCTTGCAGGCCGGTGCCGATTTCAACTGGCCCTTCCGCTCCTTGCAGGGTTGCATGAACTGCCCATGTGCCCTCCTGTGGATCGCGAGGTGTTGAAGACTGGATTGTCAATTTCTGTGCGACCCGGTCATAAGGGCTGCGGCGCAATCCGCGACCGGGGGAGAGAAAGGATACGGCCTCCAGAAGATTGGTTTTCCCGGCTCCGTTCTCACCCGTCAGAACGACATGGCGCTGATCGAGTTCCAGCTTCAGACTGGCATAGTTCCTGAAGTGATTGAGCTTTAACCGCTCAATCCAGACGCTTGAGGCCTGATTGTCCTGGATCTCCAAATCTGTGCTGCCCAGAAGCGGTGTCAAACCCGCATGGGCATCAAGACGTAGAGTGCGTTTGCATCGCCCTTTTCGCGGATCAGCGTTGGTGATCCCGGATCGGCAAGCATGAAGGATGTCTCGTCAGAAGAGAGCTGATTGGTGATGTCCAGCAGGTAGCGCGAATTGAAACCGATATCGAGCGGATCTGCGGAATAGCCAACTGCGATTTCTTCTTCCGCGGAACCGGAATCCGGATTGTTTACTGACAGCACCAGCCGACCATCAGACAGGGATAGTTTCACAGCGCGCCCACGGTCGGACGAAATGGTTGAAACTCGATCAACGGCTGACGCAAAATTCGCCCGATCGAGCATCAGCTCCTTGTCATTGGCTGCCGGAATAACCCGGTTGTAATCCGGAAATGTGCCGTCGATCAATTTCGACGTCATCACCACCTGATTGACTGTGAAGCGAATTTTTGTATCTGATAATTCAACCGTGACCGATGTATCCGGTTCCTCAAGCAGTTTTTGGACTTCGGCGACTGCCTTGCGCGGCACAATAATGCCGGGCATGCCCTGTGAACCGTCCGGAGCGGTGGTTTGCGCCTGGGCCAGTCTATGGCCATCAGTTGCCACTGCGCGCAGCATGGTGGCACCATCATCTTCCACGGTGTGGAAATAAATTCCGTTTAGATAATAACGGGTCTCTTCCGTTGAAATCGCAAACTGCGTTCGATCAATAAGCATTTTGAAGTCGGCGCAGTCCATACGGAATGTGTGGGAAAACTCCCCTGCTGTCAGATCAGGGAAGTCGCTTTCCGGTAACATCTGCAACCGAAATTGCGAGCGGCCCGAGACAAGGGACAAGCCATTATCCTCGCCAATTGACAACATCACCTCTGAACCGTCCGGCAGTTTGCGCACAATATCATACAACATGTGCGCAGATACGGTGGTGGCTCCCGATTGTTCGATGGCTGCGGGAGTGGTTTCTGTGACTTCGATATCGAGGTCGGTTGCTTTCAAGGTCAGTACACCATTATCGGCCTTGAGCAGAACGTTCGACAATATTGGAATCGTGTTTCGGCGCTCGACCACACGCTGAACGTGGTTGAGGGATTTCAGTAGGTTGGATCGTTCAAGTGTAACCCGCATGGCCTCGATTTCCGCAAATGTTCACCGGCGAATCGCTATGGACGGCCAGTCTGAATGAGTTGGATTGACCTGCGAGAAGACACAATTTGACGGGTCGCCGCAAGTCCTGTGGTCACACAAAATGGCGGATGCGGCACGGGCTTTCAAGTGTGCGGACAGCATGGCCCACACATTTTGATCACCATTGAATTCAGTTCCGCCTAATGCTGACTTGGCGAGTTGAAGACCTACCTATTGTCCGATCTCGTGGATCAAGCGCTTAAGCAACTCAATTTCATGGGAGAGCTTGTCGTCTTCCTGCAATAGGCTTTCGATCTTGCGCACGGCATGCAGCACGGTCGTGTGATCGCGGCCTCCAAAACGCCGGCCAATTTCCGGCAGCGATCGCGGTGTCAGCACTTTGGACAGGTACATGGCGATCTGTCGGGGGCGTACAATCACCCTGGTACGACGATTGGATAGGAGGTCGTTCTTGGTTACATTGTAGTGCCGGGCCGCAACTTTTTGAATGTCTTCAATGCGCACACGTTTTTGTTCGCCAGACTGGACCAGATGGCCCAGCATTTTTTCGATGGCTTCGATCTCCACCGGACCTTCGGAAAAACGGTGCTGGATCAACAGTTGATTGAATGCTCCTTCCAGGTCGCGACCAGATGAAGCAACCTTCCCAGCAACAAAATTCAAAATGTCAGCGGGTATATCCAGATTGGGATCTTCCTGCTGAGCATATTTGTAGCGCAGATCCAGCATGGTCTGACGCATCTCCAGGCCTGGCGCCTTCACCTCAAGTGCAACACCTCCCTGAAGTCTTGAACGCACACGCGTATCAAGGGACTCCAGCTGAGAAGGTGGACGATCTGCTGCGACAACCACCTGCTTGGCACTGTCGATCAACGCATTGAGAAGGTGACAGAATTCCTGCTGGATGGATTTTCCCTGCAGGAACTGCATGTCATCAATCAGCAACAGATCAATGTCGCGCAGGCTTTCCTTGAAAGAAAGTGCGTTTGAATCACGAATGGCAGATGCAAAACGCCACATGAAATATTCCGCCGTCAGATACAGGATCTTCGTGCCATTATTGCGCGCACTTGCAGCCCAGGCGATAGCTTGCAGGAGATGGGTCTTACCCAAACCGACATTGGCATGGATGAACAGCGGGTTGAAGCGCGCTGCTGCCCCTTCGGCCTCGGCGACCGAGCGGGCCGCAGCACAGGCCATTCGGTTGGATGCACCTTCCACAAAGGTTGTAAAGGTAAAATTGGGGTCCAGGGGTGAGCCTGCAAATCCGACCGAGGATTCTCGCATTCCCGGCAGTCTTGGTGCCCCCCCCGGAGTGCTGGCGGAAACCCCGAAGCCATTGCGTGCTGTGGCAGGGTTTTGGCCCAATGGCATTTGGCCATGAGGATGGCGTGCATCTGTGAGGCTGGAATCGGCAGATGCACCTGTGGAGGAAAAGCCAGCGGTTCCGTTTTGGTCTTGCGCTTCGCCGGTCTCGGTATTGGCAGAACGAACTGCGCTGCGCACGACAATATCAACGCGCAGAATCTCGTCGGACTGTTTTTGCCACAACTCCAGTAGAAGAACACTGTAGTGCGTCTTTATCCAACTCTTCAAAAAGGTTGTCGGAACTGAAATTGACAACTGGCTCTTTGAAATCGTCTCGAGGCGGCAGCGGCCAAACCAACTGGCAAAAGCTTCCGGCCCCAAGCGGGCTTTCAACTGGGCTAGTACACGTTCCCACTTCTGGGCGTCCTTGGCCCCAATAGTTGGCCCGGCCTGACCAGGGGCAATCGTCCGGATGGGTCCTGTTGGATTGTTTGGCACGCGCGCCTGCCTTTGGTGTTGAGGCGGTCTGGCGTTTTGGCTGCTGTGCGAATTGGGTGACCCGGCTGCGGGGTCTGTGGAGAGTGAAGTGGTGGAATTGGTTCGGCTGTGTTTGACCTCTGGGTGATTTTGAGAAGCGTGGTTTGCAGATTCAGTTTTGGCGTCTGGTTGAGGCATGTTATTTCCGTACGTCGAAAGTAGATTTGAGCTTTGCCCGCATGAGGGCAAGCTTTTATGACTTTACCGATGGCGAATACGCGACACGGCAATGGACGACGGATTATTCGTGGGTCGGCTTTGGTCCTTTTGTAATCGCATTCTTTATGATCTTCGCAACTGCATTCCCCAAATTCACCATTTTGTCTGCCTCCTTGCTGGCCTTAGGCCTATTTTATGCAACACCCCGTGGACCCGGCATGTCGTTTTGATTTTGGTTGTTCCTAGCGTTGTTGCCAGGGCAATCCGTCCGCTTTCCAACCGTTTCTAGAGCCCCGATGACCGAATTTGTCCAGATCACCTTCGAAACCGTTGGATACATTATAACTGTTTCTATAGCCTGTTGCCGTCATCGCCCGCGCTGCTGCGAGGCTTCTGACTCCGGAGCGACACAAGAAACATAGTTTTGTGTTTTTGTTTGCTCCAAGCTTATTGAGTTGTTGATCGAGTTTGATTGCAAACTCCGGATCGACGGACATGTCGGGAAAAACCTGCCATTGCTGCAAAACTAGTTCCTTCATTCCGTCTTCGAGCGCAGGAATGCCGACATAGGCCCATTCGGCTGTGGTCCGCACATCTACGAGGACGCAGTCGGGGGCATCCCTGAGCAGGCCCCAACACTCCTTCGCAGAGACATCTCCACCATAATCCATCGCACAGATCTCCCGATACCGCAGTGAAGAATCCTGCAGTTTGTCGATTACGCATCCATTCAAATCTTTAACGCCCTTAAGTGAAATGACAGAGTATTGAACTCCTCGCTTCCCCAAAGAATGCGCCAGTTTAAAGTCGTAAATTCCGATATCGAAGTATTTGAGTAATATATAAGATCATATCCTGTCGAAACGAAACAACAGAACTCCATTTATATTACTCGAACTTCCGACCATTTTCTCACTGACCGAAGCCAGCATATACATGGGTTTTTACGGGTTCAAGACGACTCGGCCGTGAATCTTTATCGATCAGGGCAGTTCAGAAATTTTTCTGCGCGACGCGAATTCTCCGGCAAAGAAAAATGCTTTTGAATCAAGCTGACTCTGAATTTGAAGAATTGAATTTTCGTGCATGCTGCAGAATTATATTTTTCTTCGACTTCCCCCCCTTGACTCTGAATTCTGCCCCTCATGGTCGGGGTCATTCGCAGGGTAGAAAATCAACCTTCCAAAAGCTTTTGAATTTAAACAAAAAAAAATGACATAAAACTGTTATGCACACAGTGGGTGAATCTGAGCACTGATCGACGATTTGGATCGGATCAGGCTGCTACCGTCTCAAGCCATGCTCAAAACTGTACTCCGCTAGCCCCAGTATTTTGGATTGGTAAGTGCAGAAAAGAAAGCCCGCCTTGGAACAAAGCGGGCTCAAATATGGCTTGTTTTGACCGGTCTCGACTTAATTTCAGACCACAAGTCAGGATAATGAGATATAAATCAGGCGTTAAGCGCTTTTACTCGTGCAGATAGGCGTGAAATCTTGCGTGCAGCTGCATTCTTGTGAATTATACCTTTCGAAGCGGATTTCATCACAACGGGCTGAACCTGTTTCAACTGTTCCTGGGCAACAGATTTATCGCCGGTCTGAATGGCTTCTTCCATCTTGCGCAGTTGTCCTCGCATGAAGGTGCGGCGGGACTTATTGATCTCGGTCTTGCGAGCAATTTTGCGAGTGGCTTTTTTTGCCGAAGTCGTGTTGGCCATGAAAAGCCCTTTCTGAATTCAAATATCGTGTGCGTGGATCGTTTGTGCGCATATGCACATGCGCGAGCGTTGGCGCTCGAACGAGTCCAATTTGCCGGTGGTATAAGGCCGCTGATTGACAGCGTCAACCTTTACTTAGCGGTTTCTGAACTGTGGTTGACGTTTCTCGATGAAAGCAGACATGCCTTCATCCTGATCATCGGTGGCAAACAGGGAGTGGAACAGTCGACGTTCGAACAAAACACCTTCAGCCATGGTTGATTCATAGGCGCGATTGACACTGGCCTTGGTCATGGCAACTGACGGCTGGGAGTAATCAGCAATCTTTCCAGCAGCCTGCAGGGCGGTCTCCATAAGATCATTGGCTGAGACTACCCTTGAAACCAGTCCGGACCTTTCCGCCTCTTGCGCATCCATCATTCTGCCGGTCAAACACATATCCATGCTCTTCGACTTTCCAACAAATCGCGTCAGGCGCTGTGACCCCCCCATTCCCGGCATGACACCAAGGGTGATTTCGGGCTGGCCGAATTTTGCTGTGTCAGCGGCTATTATAAAGTCGCACATCATGGCCAGTTCGCAACCGCCCCCCAGCGCATAGCCTGCCACAGCAGCGATGATCGGTTTGCGCACACGCGTGAGTGCGTCCCATCCTGCGAAGAAATCCTGTTCAAAGGCATCAACATAGGAGAGGGGGTGCATTTCCTTGATGTCTGCACCAGCGGCAAAAGCCTTTTCAGACCCGGTGAGCACGATACAGCCGATTTTGGTATTCGCATCAAACGCCCCGGTAGCTTCTATGACCTCGCCCATCAGTTCGGTATCCAAGGCGTTGAGGGCTTTAGGACGGTTGAGTGTGATAACACCCACTTTGCCATTGGTTTCAACCTTGATGGTGTCGTATGCCATTATGCGCCCCTAACAATAATCTACAATTCGTTTTCAAGCCACGTCACGCAATCAATAGCTTTTTGTCTGGCTTGTTCAAGTGTTTCAAATCTCAAATCTGAATAAAATCCGATTGGGAACCACCCTTCACCGGTTTCACCGTCGCGGCGGTATTCTTCAAACCCGTAGCTGAAATCCGGTCTTTGGAAAAAATCTACGCACAGACCATCACCATCCAGATTGATGGATGCCACAACTGTGCCAAGCGTTTTTGGTCTTCTGTAGGTGCTCATGATCACTTCATTTCTGGCACCGGGGGCAATAGAAGGTGCCGCGGCCTGATTGGACTATCCTGCTGATCGTCCCATCGCATTCAGGTTTGCGACAGGGCTGCCCTTCTTGATCATAGACGGCAAATGAGTGCTGGAAATATCCCATCGACCCGTCTGTCTGTGTATGATCACGCAGGGAGGAGCCACCAGCTTCGATGGCGTCAAAAATGACGTCCTTAATATTCTGCACGAGGAGTGTAGCGCGGTGTGTTGGTTTGCCGGATTTGAGTACGATCGTGCGGGCTTTTCTTCTTGGAGACAAGCCACTTCGCCATAGAGCCTCGCAGACATATATATTGCCCAGCCCGGCGACGACGGACTGATCCAGCAGGGCGTTTTTGAGAGGAGTGTTCCTGCCGGTAATTTTTGCGGTGAAGTTCTGGACATCAAACTGGTTGCCAATCGGTTCCACACCGAGATTGCGGATCATCGGATGATCATCGATGTCGCTCCGGCTGCCCAACAAGAGAAAACCAAAACGCCTTGGATCATTATAAATGATCTGGACAAGTGCGCCATTGGCCGCGACCAGGTGGAAAATGACATGATCATGAGCTTCAATCTTACCGCGAGTATGGTGGAAATTGCCGTGCGCATCCTGATTAGCAATGCGAAATGAGCCCGACATGCCAAGATGCATGATCAGCAATTCGCCCCCATCGAGATCAATCAGCAGGTATTTTGCACGCCGTCCCACTGACACTATGGTCTGGTCTTGAACAATGCTGGCCAGATCCTCAGGAAATGGGAAACGCAGATCTGCCCGGTTCAGTTGCAGGCGTTCGATCCTTGAACCTTCCATTGCCGGTGCAAGCCCCCGGCGCACGGTTTCCACTTCCGGCAATTCAGGCATCAGACGTGCTGACCGCCATTGACGTGGACCTCGGCTCCGTTGACATAGCTGGAAGCTTGGGAACACAGGAAAAATATGGTGTCTGCAACCTCTGTGGTTTCGCCCAGTCGCCGCAGGGGAATGTCCTTCACCAACTCCTCTGTGCCGGGTGACAGGATTGATGTGTCGATTTCACCGGGTGCAATGGCGTTGACACGAATGCCGTGTGGCCCGAAATCGGCGGCCATCTCGCGCGTCAATGAAGCAAGAGCAGCCTTGGAAGTTGCATATGCGCTGCCCGCAAAGGGATGGACGCGCCCTCCGGCAATGGAGGTTACGTTCACAATGGCACCGCCTCCGTTTTTCAGTTCGCTGAAAAGGCCACGTGCCAGCAATATGGGCGCAAAGAAGTTGACTTGAAAAATCTGACGCCACACCTGCATCGGCGTATCAATGGAATTGGGTCTCTCACCCCCATCGAGTTTTGGTGAAATGCCAGCATTGTTCACCAGCGCATGGAGCTTACCACCATCCGCCTCAAGACGGGAGCGAATATCGGCAACCGCGAGCCCGAGACTGTCTGCATCTGCCAGGTCGACCTGCACATGGTTGGCTGCCCCTTCCGGCCATGGGCAATTGGAATCAAAGGGTTGTCGCGAAAGAGTCAATACCCGCCACCCCTCACCAGAGAATCGCCGAACTGTAGCGTGGCCTATGCCACGGCTGGCACCAGTGAGAACAATCGTTTTTCGCCCATCGGGCATGTTATCCGTTTTCATGTATGTTACCTAGTCGAATGCGACTGATTTGCCTATGGTGCGGCAAAAAATAATGGGAGGTTGCCTTGGCAAATTCAGAGTCCGATCCGCGTAATATCGTTCTGGCAATTGACCAGGGCACGACTTCGTCGCGAGCAATTTTGTTCGGTTCAGATCAATCTGTCCTGTCTATGGGACAACAGGAGTTTACGCAGTATTTTCCTGATTCCGGTTGGGTTGAACACGATTGCGAGGAAATCTGGCAAAGCGTGGTTGATGTGTGCCGTGAAGCCATTGCGCAAGCGGATATTGAGCCAACGCGAATCGCCGCAATTGGAATTACCAATCAGCGAGAAACCACGGTAATCTGGGATCGCAGGACCGGCAAACCCATTCACAATGCCATAGTCTGGCAGGATCGCCGCACAGCAGATTTTTGCACACAATTGAAAGATCAGGGTCATGAGGCCGAAGTGACCCGGCGTTCCGGTCTTTTGCTGGATCCCTATTTCTCAGGAACGAAGGTGCGTTGGTTGCTGGACAATGTGCCGGGTGCCAGGCAGCGAGCAGAAAACGGCGATCTGCTATTTGGTACTATAGACAGTTTTTTGATCTGGCGGCTGACGGGTGGCAAACGTCACGTGACCGACGCAACAAATGCAGCCCGCACATTGATGTATAATATTGGCGAAAACGAATGGGATGACTGGTTGTTGAAGCTGCTTGATGTGCCACCAAGCCTGTTGCCTGAAGTTCTCGACTGTGCGGCTGATTTCGGTACTGCACGTGGTGAAATACTGGGAGCCGAAATACCGATTTATGGAGTGGCTGGCGATCAGCAAGCTGCAACACTTGGCAACGCCTGTTTCGAACCCGGCATGTTCAAGTCCACCTATGGCACGGGTTGCTTTGCCCTGTTGAACACGGGGGCAGACAAAGTGATATCCGGCAACCGGATGCTGACCACCATTGCTTACCGGTTGGATGGAAAAACCACCTATGCTCTTGAAGGGTCGATATTCATGGCTGGGGCCACAGTTCAATGGCTACGTGATGGTTTGCAAATCATCGATCACGCAGCCCATACCGGACAAATGGCTGATCAGGCCGATGATCAACAGGAGGTTATTCTCGTGCCTGCCTTTACAGGACTGGGTGCGCCATACTGGGATGCAGACGCGCGTGGTGCCATTTTCGGCATGACGAGAGCGACCGGTCCAAACGAGATCGCTCGAGCTGCTTTGCAAGCCGTTTGCTATCAGACCCGCGATCTGCTGGATGCCATGCACGCCGACTGGCCTGCAGCACGCTCTGGAGCAGGCAAGACTGTGTTGAGGGTAGATGGTGGCATGGTGGCCTCAGATTGGACCATGCAGTATCTTTCAGACACGTTGAATGCCCCGGTTGACCGTCCTGTTGTACTGGAAACCACCGCATTGGGTGTGGCCTGGCTTGCTGGATCGCGGGCTGGCGTTTGGCCCGAACAGGCTGGTTTCGCCAAAACCTGGGCTCGCAATAGGAGATTTGAACCAGATATGGATGAGCAAACACGCCAGAGCCGATATGAAGGCTGGAAGGATGCTGTTCAACGAACATTGTCTCACCGCTGAATCTAGCTACTAGTGCAGGCTATGTAGCTGCGCCACAGGCAGGACAATAATTTGTGAGGATTTGTCGGTTGCGCTTCCTGAGCGTTCTCCATATGGGACAGATTGACGCAAAAAAGGTGTCTGCGGAGACCGGGTTATTGGAGAATATGATGATTGCTGCTGTTAAGAAGTTGGTTCTGTCCACGATCGCAGGAGTTAGCTTGCTGTCGGCCAGTTGGGCCTCTGATCTGGATGTCAGGAATTGGGAGGTTGTGAAACAGGCGGCACGGGGGCAGACGGTATATTTCAACGCTTGGGGCGGGTCCCAGAATATCAATGACTACATCGCCTGGGCCGGTCGCGAACTGCAATCCCGCTACGGCGTGACCGTCAGTCATGTAAAGCTGGACGATACGGCCAATGCAGTTGCTACCGTTCTGGCTGAAAAAACTGCTGGCAAGGATACAGGCGGACGCGTTGATCTGATCTGGATCAATGGTGAGAACTTTGCGGCGATGAAACGCCAAGACCTGCTGTTGTCACCGGGCTGGGCCGACAAGCTTCCCAATTGGCAATATGTGGACGTTGAAAACAAGCCAACCATTACCGTTGATTTTACAATTCCCACTGATGGAATGGAATCGCCCTGGGGTGGTGCAAAGCTTGTATTTTTTCATGACGAAGCGCGCGAAAAGTCTGGACCGCTTCCGGATTCGGTCAAACAGTTGGTGACTTGGTCTGCTGCCAACAAAGGTCGGTTCTCTTATCCTGCTCCACCGGATTTCATAGGTTCGACCTTTCTCAAGCAAGCTCTGTCGGAGGTTATTGCGGAGCCTGAAAAACTGCTGAAACCTGTTGCAGCAGATACGTTCCAGCAAGACACAAAACCTTTGTTTGATCTGCTTGATGAGCTGCATCCCAACATGTGGCGATCTGGCCGGGCCTTCCCCAAAAACTACCCCGCCATGGGACAAATGCTGGCTGATGGTGAACTGGATATCATTTTTGCATTTAATCCGGCTGAAGCCTCAAGCAGCATAGCTCAAAATAAACTTCCCGATACCGTGCGGTCTTTCACCTTTTCAGGTGGAACACTGGGCAATACGCATTTTGTTGCCATTCCCTACAATGCAAACGCCAGGGAAGGTGCCCTGCTGTTGGCCAATCTGCTGATTTCACCTGAAGCACAGGCGCGTAAACAAGACCCTCGGATTTGGGGGGATCCAACCGTGCTCAATGTCAGCAAGCTTTCTGATGAAGACAGGAAGGCATTTGAATCCCTTGATCTTGGCATCGCCACACTGAAACCTGAAGAACTCGGTCCCATGCTTCCTGAGCCTCATCCAAGTTGGATGACTGAGATTGAGAAGGAATGGACCCGGCGTTACGGAGCCGGAAACTAATCCGAACCGGCCCGGTGTGATACATGCTGAAGCTGGCTCCTGGATTGGCAATTGGTGTCCTGCTGGGCCCCGTCATATTTGGCGTACTGGCAACCGTTCTGCCAGCTTTCGGCTATCTTCCGTCGCTTGGCAGTGAGACAATAACCCTGCAGCATTTTTCAGCATTGCTGCAGTTTCCAGGAATTGCGAAATCGGTTCTCTTGTCCCTGACAACGGGTCTTTTGACCACATTTGTGGCGTTGACAATTGTGATAGTCTTTGTTGGTGGATGGCATGGCACCCGTGCCTTTGCCCGCGTGCAATATCTGATCTCCCCACTCTTGTCAGTGCCCCACGCCGCTGCCGCATTTGGTCTGGCGTTTCTGATTGCACCCACGGGTTTTTTGTTCCGCCTGGCCTCCCCGACATTGACCGGACAAGATCGACCACTGGATCTCTTCATTTTGAATGACCCCATAGGGTTGGCCATGATGGCGGGCCTGATTGCGAAGGAATTACCATTTCTGCTGCTGGTGACACTTGCCGCCCTGCCGCAAACTCATGCAAGACGGGCCAACCAGATTGCGCAGGCTTTCGGCTATGGTCGCATTGGTGCGTTTGTTTTTGTCACCTGGCCGTTGGTCTATCGCCAGATTAGATTGGCGGTATTTGCTGTCATCGCCTACGCGACTTCCGTGGTTGATGTGGCGGTCATTCTTGGTCCGCTCATACCGCCCATGCTATCCGTGCGATTGACGCAGTGGATGGCGGACCCCGACATTTCCCAACGGTTTATCGCGTCGGCCGGAGCCGTGTTGCAACTTGGTGTGACGTTGACTGCGATCCTGCTCTGGATAGGTGGCGAAAAGCTGGTTTCCGGTTTTTCGCGCTCATTGCGTCAAAAAGGATATCGGCTGGTGTCTGACGGGTGGGCAAGATCTGGTGGACTGGCCTTGGTTGTCTTTGCTTCTGCCGTCATCTTCTCCGGACTGGCCCTGTTGGCGCTATGGTCGGTTGCCGGATTCTGGCCTTTTCCCGATGCCCTGCCGAGATCATTTTCAACCGCAACCTGGCTGAGAACCTATCCAACGCTGGCTTCACCACTGGCCACCACGCTGACCACCGGGATAGTGGCCACCTTCATTGCTGTTGCCCTGGTACTGGCCTGTCTGGAGCGGGAAGCCAGAACCGGCAGGACAGGTGGTTCAAGAGCGCTGTGGTTCGTCTATCTTCCCCTGATCGTGCCGCAAGTGGCCTTTGTATTCGGCTTGCAAATTTTCTTTCTCGGCATAGGTCTGGACGCAACCTGGGGCGCGTTGGTTCTGGTGCACCTGGTTTTTGTCCTGCCCTATGTATTTTTGTCGCTTTCCGATCCATGGCGAGCATGGGACACGCGCTTTGCCTCCATCGCCCATGGTTTGGGAGCAAATCCGAACAAAACGTTCTGGCATGTCAGGCTGCCCATGTTGCTCAAGCCGGCACTGGTGGCAACAGCCGTTGGCTTTGCAGTATCTGTCGGGCAATATCTGCCAACGCTGCTGATCGGAGGTGGGCGCTGGCCAACAATCACGACCGAAGCGGTTGCCCTGGCCTCAGGTGGGGACAGGCGGGTGATTGGTGTCTATGCCTTTATGCAAATGATCCTGCCATTTTTGGGATTTGTTTTCGCTGCAGCAATTCCAGCGTTCCTGTTTCGCAATCGTAGTGATATGAAGTCTGCCTCATGAGTGGATTGCTGTTGGATCAAGTTGTCATTGCCCTGAAGGGTCAAACCCTGCTCAGCCTTGACGAGGAAATTTTACCCGGACAATTACTGACTGTGATGGGCCCTTCCGGCTCTGGAAAATCCTCACTACTGGCTTATGTCGGAGGTTTTCTTGATGCAGAGTTTCAGGCCTCTGGCGATGTTTATCTCGATGGAGCCATGATCACCGATCTTCCAGCTTACCGTCGTCACACCGGTATTCTGTTTCAGGACCCACTCCTGTTTCCACACATGTCGGTTGGCGAAAACCTGGTCTTTGCAATTGCCCGCGAGATCAAGGGTGCGGACAGGCGCTTGCAGGCTGAGCAGGCGCTTGAGCAGGCCGGACTGGATGGGTTTTTTGATCGCGATCCCGCCACGCTTTCAGGTGGGCAAAAAGCACGTGTGGCGTTGATGCGCGTATTGGTCTCAGCACCGAAGGCGCTGCTGCTTGATGAACCATTTTCGAAACTGGATGCATCGCGACGCGACCAAATTCGCAGCTTCGTATTCGGGGAAATCAAGCGTCGCAATCTGCCAACTTTGCTCGTCACTCATGATGAAGCAGATGCTGTCGCCGCTTCTGGCAAGATCATAGATCTTGAATCAGCTTGATCATGACACGGATCAATTTACCCAAATTGCCGGTTACCGAAGTCCTTGATCAGATATGTGACAGGCTTGCCACCGCAAACAATCTGGTGCTGGTTGCCCCTCCGGGTGCCGGCAAGACGAGTATGGTGC
>JBPCWM010000325.1:0-4530 GCA_051009515.1 Rhizobiaceae bacterium
TTGCCAGATCGACCCCTATCATAATATCCTTCGTCACGGTTGCCGTCCTTTCTGCTCAATGGTGCTCAACACCACTATCCTGGCACATTGCGATGCCGTTTGCTGAGGGCGGCAACCACCCCATCTCGGTCGGCTGCAGTGAGCCCTTAGTTGCCCGTATGATTGTGTCATATATGGAACAAGTCTGAGGGGAGATGTGTGGCGGCGAAGTCACCTACCCATCATTATGTGCAACGCATCGTGGAACCATCTGATCGGGTCTTCAGCACCTGCACCCTGAGAGCTCGGTCCATGTTCACAGGCAATCGTGTCCTTACCACGCAGGCCTGCTAGCACGTTCCGAACCTTGTCCTCAAATAAATACCGTTTGTTTTTGTCTTGCGCCGGATGTCTACCATCGTGCGGTCAGCGGCATCGTTGTGGCGTTCGGGTGTATGTCTACTTCTTCACTTCTACTACTTGAAGATGAGTCAAAAACTTTCCCTTAAGCAATCAAACTACCAGATCCCATAGGTGCGGACACCAGACAATTGACAGAGCAATCGGAAAGGTTGATTCTGCAACTTGCGGGCAACGGAATTGGAGCACTTTTCTACATGGATGTAATTGAAGGTTCAATTTTTGGTGACAGAAGTCCAATTTCGACACAGAACATATTTGATGTCGACCAACTTAATGAGATAGCAATTGATGCTGGTTTTGACTGCAATTACACACAACTCGATAAAGGTCGGCTCAGCGCTTTATCAAAATTCGTAAGTGTAAACGAAGTTTGGGTAATTAGGGAACAGGTTGACCGATCACTAGAGTATTGGGGCACTCACGATCCCGAGTACTGTTGTTTTTTGTTACCCCTGTCTGCACCACGAACTAAAATTGCTGGAGTACCTCATTCCGCAAACTTGCTTTGGATGATCCCAGCTGGATACGAACTTTCAATTGTTACTGGAGCTGCAATCGACATAATTACTTTGCTTGTGCCCAAACGCTTAATAGAGGAAGAATATTTAGAAAGTGCTTCGGTCAGCGAGTCAGTCTTGAACAGTGTTCCGTCTGCATTGAGTGTATCGCCACATGCCATGAATGATTTGTCTTCTTGCCTAAATGCCTGTTTCTTGGGCCAAATGGACCTTGGGATCAGCCTTCATCTGCAAGAACATCTGTTGCGGCGGCTTGGCAAGATTGTGCGAACGAACTGGGGCCTGAAGAGCATTAAGCGCACCCGTAGTTATTCTCGGATGGAAAGCATCAAGAAGGCAAGAGCTTATATCAAGGCCAACATCCATCGCCAGATTTCAACAATGGAGCTTTGCGAGGTCACTGGCTTTAGCGAACGCACATTGACACGTCACTTCAAAGACTGCCTGGGTATGTCGCCTCGCCGCTATTCGGTGATAACACGCCTAGATGCAGCCAGACAATCATTGAACAGTCCCATAGCCGAATCTGGCATAGTTACCAATGTCGCATTGGACCATGGATTCAACCATTTGGGCCGCTTCTCATCCGAGTTCAAGAGTCAATTCGGTATTCTGCCAAGCCTAGTGAACAACAGAGTTTAAGGGCACGGGTCACGGTAAAGAAAACTATACGTTCGGTCATTCTGATTGGTCACTTGCCCTAACGAAACAGGGCAACCAGGTTTCAGCTTTCTAAAATTGGCCGTATATGGATAATAAACTGACCAATTTTAGCTATTGATCTGTCGCCCAAAGGATATTTTGCAGACTTGAGCAGCAGTAGCTTGCCGGGATGTTCAAAACAATCCGGTGCAGAATATTTAGATCGCCTAAATGCCGGATTGAAGCAGTTATTCTCGCACTACTGCTGATTCTGAATTCTGCTGCAGGTGTCCAGTCGGCTAGAGCCGATACTGAACCGCGCACATCTTACTTTGGTGGACCAAACGTTCCGGCAATTTTTCTTGAAGACATCAAGAGACGTGAACAGCAGCCTGAAACCAACTACATATTGCCCGGATTAGATCGCGCAATGGAACCTTGGTTTCAGTGGAAGTCACATATTGAAGAAAATGCCAATTTACAGTTTGGTGGTCATTATCACTACGTCTCCCAGCAAGCCGACAGGGTGCTTGCCTCCCCCAACTATTCGTCTGGCGGACTTTTCCGATTCACAGGGGACTGGATACCAGGAGGGAGGGACAACCCAAATGCCGGAAGTCTGAACTTCACCTTCGATCATCGTCACCAGATTGGTTCCGGAGTTGTGCCCACGGAACTCGCCCAACAGATTGGTTTCGTCGGTCAAACGTCGGTTATTCTTGGGGAGAGCAGTTGGGACGTTGTTCATTTGAATTGGGCACAGCCATTTCGCGATGGTAAATCTGGATTTGTAATTGGTCGGATCGACCCCAACGATTACTTCTATACCCATGGCTTCGGCAATCCGTGGACCGGCTTCCAGAACAATGAGCTACAGCAAAATACGACCGTCGCTCTGCCTCAATCCAGTTGGGGGGCGGTGGCTGGCCACTATTTTAGTGACCAGGTTTATGGTGTTGTCGGGGCGTTCGATGCAAACGGCGCAGCAACTGACAACCTGGACTGGTTCTCGGGCGGAGATGAACTTTGGTCGGCCGTGGAAATTGGATTCGTGCCGTCGCAGGCTGAAAGGTTTCAGAAAAAAATAAGTCTGACCTACTGGAAAGTGGACAGGCGGAGAAACGCTGGAATTGGCAGCGGCGACGGTGTGAACCTTTCCATGAGTTGGACATTTGGTGACTGGAATCCCTTTTTCCGTGTCGGGTGGTCTCAAGGCTCGGCGCCACGTTACAAACGAGCAGTTCTCGTCGGTTTTACCAAGAAGATGCGCAACGGTGCCGACCTTTTTGGCTTGGGACACAACTGGGGCGAATCCAGCACGGGCCTCGGCATCCAGCAAACAACGGAAGCATTCTACAACTACTACCTGGCCAAGAACCTGATGGTCACGCCGAGCATTCAATACATACAGAATCCGCTGCTCAACCCTGTTGATAACGAGGTTTGGGTCTGGGGATTGCGCAGCCGTTTCACATTCTAGCGGAGATTCTCACCAACTAGCCGTGCACGACAAATGTGCGGTCTTTATCACCACTGAAAGGAAAAATCATGGGAAGACTAGACGATAAGGTTTGCATAATAACTGGCGCAGCCTCCGGCATGGGAAAGGAGATGGCCATCTTGTTTCTTGACGAAGGGGCGAAGGTCGTTGCTGCCGATATCAACCAAGACCGCCTCAACGAACTGCAAGCAGAAATAGAAAGCAAGGGCCAGACTGTCACCACGACTATCGCGAATATCGCAAAAAAAGAAGAAGTCGAAGCGATGGTTCAAAAGGCCGTAGACACTCACGGCAAGCTGGATGTCTTGGTAAACAACGCCGGAGTAATGGACCAGTTCCAACCAATTGGCGACGTGGAAGACAAGGGCTGGGAATTCATCATGGATGTAGATCTGAACGGCAACTTCTATGGCATGCGAGCGGCCGTCCAGCAGTTCGAAAAGCAGGGTGGCGGGGTTATCGTCAACAACGGTTCCATTGCTGGCATTCGCGGTGGACGAGCAGGCGCTTCTTACACGGCAGCAAAACACGCCATGGTCGGCATGACGCTCAATACCGCTCACATGTACGCGAAAGAAGGCATTCGCTGCAACATGATCTGCCCCGGCTCCACTGCAACGAACATCAGCGAGACATATGGCGATCTGTCGGCAATCTCGGATCGTATCAAGGACCGTGTCTTCACAGGTATGGCAATAAACCCGCGCCAGGCGGAGGCCATCGAAGTAGCCCGCGTTGCACTGTTCCTGGCTAGTGATGAATCCTCTGTCGTCAACGGCGCGATCATCACGGCAGACACAGGTTTCTCTGCCTACTGATTGAGAATTAGGAACGGACCGGTGTGTGGATTACTACCTCGTGCCACACGCCAGGCCGTTTCGAACGGTCGTCTAATTAAACTTGAAAAGGAATAACAAAATGAACAGATTGGAAGGAAAGGTTGCCATTCTCACAGGCGGCGCAGGCGGTCTCGGCAAAGCGGCCGCCAAGCTCTTTGCAAACGAAGGTGCAAAAGTCCTACTGTCGGATTTGAGTGAGGATGCTTGCAAAGAGGCTGTCGCTGAGATCGGATCGGAAAATGTCAGCTATTTTGCCGGCAATGTGACCAGCGTAGAAGACAATGTTGCCATGGCACAAGCTGCAGTTGAACGCTACGGCGGCATTGATATTCTTTTCGCCAATGCCGGTGTCGAAGGCTCCCCTGATGACATTTTGAAGGTCTCGGAAGGTGACTTTGATTTTGCGCACGCGATTAATGTCAAAGGGCCGTTTCATGGAATAAGAGCTGTAGCGGAGTCGATGAAAAGCCGTGGTGGCGGAAGCGTCGTCATTACATCTTCAATTGCTGCGACCCGCGGCGGCATGGTGTCGTATGTGACTTCCAAGCACGCAACCACTGGCCTGATGCGGTCCGCCGCTAAGTTCCTCGCGCCACTCAATATTCGTGTGAACACTGTGAACCCCGGG
>JBPCWM010000326.1:0-4023 GCA_051009515.1 Rhizobiaceae bacterium
ATGCCGAGGAAGAGCCAGAAAATGTCGATTATCCCAAGAGCGAAGAGTTCAAGAAACGCTTTGGACCGCGTGGTGTATTGAAAGCCACCGCTGGTGGACCGGTTGAAGACACAGGCCCTTTGACGCGCAAGCGCATGGAAACAATCGATGAAGAAGTAACTGCCGGTGCATTGGATTTCATGGACAGAGCGGTTGAGGCGAAGAAGCCGTTTTTCCTGTGGTGGAATTCCACCAGAATGCACGTTTGGACACATTTGAAGGAAGAAAGCGAGGGCGTTACCGGCCTTGGAATCTATCCTGATGGCATGACCGAACATGATGGTCATGTGGGACAACTGCTCGACAAGCTGGACGATCTTGGAATAGCTGACAACACAGTGGTCATGTATTCCACGGACAATGGTGCAGAAGTTTTCACTTGGCCTGATGGTGGAACCACACCGTTTCGCGGAGAGAAAAATGACAACTGGGAAGGTGGATTTCGCGTACCATTGCTCGTCAAATGGCCCGGTGTCATTGAGCCGGGCAGACGGTCCAGCACGATCATCAGCCATCTTGACTGGTTTCCTACCTTCATGTCAGCGCTGGGCGATGAAGACATGAAGGAGCGCATGCTGACTGAAGCTCCGTTCGGCAAGGGCAATGAACCGGTTCATCTTGATGGCTATGACTTCATGCCATACCTCAAAGGCGAAGTGGACAAGGGACCTCGCAAGGAGTTCTTTTATTTCTCTGATGGCGGCGACTTGATGAATCTACGCTACAACCGGTTCAAGGTTGTTTTTGCGGAGCAACGGGCGCACGGCTTCGATGTCTGGCAGGATCCACTCGTATTCCTCCGCTTTCCAAAGCTGATTGATCTGTACGCAGATCCATTTGAGCGGGCGGAGCATGAATCAATTGGATATGGTCGATGGAGAGCTGAGAGAATGTTTGCGCTCGCCCCGGCGCAGGCCTATGTCGCGAAGTTCCTCAGCACCTTCAAGGATTATCCTCCAAGGCAGGAACCAGCGAGCTTCTCGCTGGATCAGGTGCTCAAGAGCTTGCAACGCAATCAAGGTGGCTAGGTCAAATTACTGACTGCCAGATTGGGGTGGTTGCTTTGGCGACCGCCCCTTCCGTTTCCCGCTCCCATTTGAGCGCGCGTTGCAATTCTCTTGGTAGCTTTTGGGACCAATTTATCGGCGCCCGAATGACCCTTTGACTATCTTGGTTGGCAACCTTTGCCAACACCACAATGCGCGCGTTGCGTTCAACCAGTGCGCTTCAATTCTGCGGTTTATTGCGCTGACCACATGCCTTACAGACTGGTTGACATTATGCGGCAAAGAGAGTGATTCCCAAACGGCTTCCTGGGGTTTGGACTAAGGGCGCAGCCTCAGGCTTCTGCATCGAATGTTGCCGCCCAGTAGTGTTTGGCTCCACTATTGCGGCCCAATTCACTGCTAATGACGATCTGCAGCAAACTATTTTAAACGATGGGCACCAAGCATATCTGCATATTTATTAAGTTGCTCTACCGTTTCGGCCGGCAGACTTATGCCCTCATTCTTAAGGCGTTCTTCATTCCTGCTTTCTAACTCACCAGGGTAAAATATTTCATCAAATCCCGTGGCAAGTGGTGTCGACTTAATTCGGTCGACCATCAGATCCATATCGTCCAGAAAATCCTCATACGGACGGAAGGCATTGACGTTGAGTGCTATTGCCAGGTGCCCGACACCGCTTTCTCCTTCCGGCATGTACGGCCCAACTACATCGGTGGCAAAAGCACTGCCAGACAATACTCCTGACAGTACGTCCATCATCACCGAAATCACATATCCTTTGTGGGCAGCCAGCGGTTGTATCAATCCCTTGAGCGCTTCCTCCGGATCTACTGTCGGTGTCCCCGAGCTATCAATTGCCCAGTCAGCAGGTATTTCTTCACCCTTTTTTATTGCGTTGAATATCTTGCCTCGAGCGACCACAGTATTGGCGATGTCCATTACCATTGGGCCTTTCCGGGCAGGCGCCCCAATCGACCAGGGATTGTTGCCGATCTTTTTCTCACGCCCACCCCATGGAGCCATTGCCGGGCTTGCATTGGTTGTGATGATCCCGATGCAGCCTGCTTGTGCGGCCATCCGTGTAAAGTACATCGCGGTGCCAAAATGCCCGGAACGACGCGCCGTTACAACGCCAACACCATGAGCCTTGGACCGCCGAATTGCGTCGGACATTGCAGTATGCGCAATATCCTGCCCAATTCCGTTGTGCCCATCCATAACTGCAATTGCTCCACCATCGAGAACGATTTCCTTCTTCGCATCCCTGTCGGTTGCGCCTGAGGAGATCCGTTCCAAATACCATGGCAACCTGAGTAAACCGTGCGATTGATGTCCCCACAACTCAGCACACACCAGTGTATCGGCTACCAGCTTTGACGTTTCCGGATGGACCTTCGCTGCGACCAGCATTGAGCTGGAAAATTCGAGCAGTTGGTCTGATGTAAAATTCATATTGGTTTCTTTCTATTGCGTTGTGAAGTCAATGACCTAACTTTGTTTGCTCAAGCGATGGCTTCTCAGATTGTCAAGCGACTCAATATGCCATCAACAAGATCACAACCACTGTTTGCAGCCAGACCTTTCAGGCACCTTAGCTCAAGAAAGGCCACGAAACCGCTCAAACGCAATTCAAAAGTACCGGAACACCTCCTGTTTTTAGCACTATTCAGACGGCGCAGACTTAGTTGGGAAATACTCGATCCGTATCGGCGGGAGAGCCACAATTGCAGTTACAGGCACACCAGAATCAGCTCAAAATCGAAAAACCTTGGTCAGTTCTGAAAAGCCTTTAAACTGGGTGTCGGGCAACTGTCTGCAGCCGGAGGTATCCAAAAGACGTTCGTATGTTTGTTCATCGAACAGGATCGCGCAGTTGGTCTGCTTGGTATGTGCTTCAAGTCGAGCGGCCAGATTCACGGTCTTGCCTATACAGGTGTAAGTGGCACGGGATTCAGTCCCGGCATAGCCCGCCACGACTTCGCCAGTTGCGATTCCGAAGCCCACTTTCAATTCAGACTCACCCGTCGCGGCACGTTCGGCATTAAACATTTCAATCATGCCGATCATTTCCTGCGCAGCAAAAATAGCGTTTTGGGCGGAGTTCTCAATTGGCTGTGGTGCACCAAATATGGCCATCAAACCGTCGCCAACCATCAGGTTAACCATGCCGCCATGACTGGTAACAGCTTCAAACATCAACGTGTAATAGGTATTTAGAAGATCGATCGTTTCTTCGGGAAACATATCTTCGGACATCGCGGTGAAATCGCGAATATCACAAAAAAGAACTGTTGCGATGATCCGGCTACCACCAATGGCAAAGCCTGATGTTTGCAGATCCTGCGCAACCTCTTTTGTGGCGAAGCGTCCCAGCAGACGTTTTTGCTCATCATTAAGTCGCTTCTTTTCGAGGCTGGAATCCAGGCGCGCCTTGAGTAGTACCTTGTTGACCGGCTTGGCGATGTAATCTTCTGCACCAAGTTCGATGCAGCGCACCACATTGTCGAGTCCCTCAACAGATGATGTCACAATAACCGGCATATCGCGAAGAATGGTGTCCGCTTTCAACGCTTCCAACACCTGAAAGCCATCCATCTCCGGCATTTCTATATCGAGCAAAAGGGCGTCAAAATTGCCTTCACCCAGCATCTGCATGGCAATCTTTCCGTTTTCAGCAACAGATGTTCTGTGCCCGAGCAATTCAACGCTTCGCGCCATCAAAAGGCGATTGACCTTGTTGTCGTCAACGATCAGCAGGTGCGCATGTTTGTCAATCATGTAATAGACCTTCAAGTGCAAGTGCTGTCGCATCAAGCGTGGCTTGCAGTTTTGCGACCGCAGCGGTGTCAAATGTGCCCGAGAGTTCGATATCCCGTGCCTGTGCCGCCAATGCAGTTGCACCAAATGTCTGGGCATTCGACTTGATCGAATGGGCAGCCCGGCGATAACCGTCTTCATCCTCTTGGGTCAGAGT
>JBPCWM010000327.1:0-5407 GCA_051009515.1 Rhizobiaceae bacterium
ACTGGGCACAGGGTGAATTCCAAGTGGCCAAACAGGTGGCTGGCAAGGACTATACCTGCCTGCCCGGCCTCGGTGTGAACGAAGTAATCGCCACCGGTGGTGATGCCTTCTACTTCCCCAAAAGCGATGATCCGGAAATCACAGCAGCACAAAAGCGCATGGCGTCGCAGATGATCTCCAAGGAAGTGCAGGTTGCTTTCAATCTGAAGAAAGGCTCATTGCCGATCCGTGGCGATGTCGATTTGGCGGCAGCAAATGACTGCATGAAAAAGGGCCTGAAAATCCTCGCCGCAGGTAACATTCTGCCAGATGGTGTAAACACGTTCTCTGCTGATACGCAGGGCCAGATTCAGGACCTCATGGTCGAATTCTGGAACAACAAGTCAATCACCGCTGAGGATGCCCAGAAGCGTTACGTTGACATTATCGCCAGCGCTGACTGATCTCAGTATTCGAACTCATCCGGCCCGCTGAATTGGCGGGCCGGACCTTCTGCGCATTGAAACAAAAAACGCTCAAGGAGGATTTGGGGGATGTCACAATCCAAGCGACCTGTGCAGCTCTTTCGCAATATGAGTGCGAAGATCGCTGCAATCCCCATGGTCTTGACAGCATTGGTCATATTTGTGGGATGTACGATTTGGACAATTGTCCATTCATTCACCAAGTCCAAACTTCTGCCAAACACCAGGTGGGCCGGGTTCGACCAGTATGAGCGTCTATTTTCCCAGAACAGGTGGCTGATTTCGATCGAGAACATTGCGATCTATGGCATATGCACATTGATTTTTTCTCTGGTTATCGGGTTCCTTCTGGCTGCGATGCTGGATCAGAAAATTCGCTTTGAGGATGCGTTCAGAACAATCTTCCTCTATCCCTTCGCCCTGTCTTTCATCGTGACCGGACTGGTCTGGCAATGGGTGTTGAACCCCGAATTTGGGATTCAAAGCATTGTACGCGGCCTCGGCTGGGAAAGCTTTACATTCGACCCGCTGTACAATGCAGACCTCGTTATCTACGGCGTTTTGATTGCCGGTCTATGGCAGGGCACCGGTTTGATTATGTGTTTGATGCTGGCCGGTTTGCGCGGGATCGACGAAGATATCTGGAAGGCCGCGCGTGTCGACGGCATTCCCACCTGGAAGACTTATCTTTTTATTGTTATTCCAATGATGAGACCGGTGTTCATCACCACTCTGGTCATTATCGCTGCCGGTATCGTCAAGGTTTATGACCTTGTGGTCGCGCAGACCAATGGTGGCCCCGGCATCGCCTCGGAAGTGCCAGCCAAATATGTCTATGACTACATGTTCCAAAACCAGAACCTTGGTCAGGGCTTTGCCGCATCAACCGTAATGCTGGTCACGGTTCTGATTATCTTGATCCCCTGGGCCTATCTGGAGTTCGGAGGCAAGAAATCCCATGGCTGATACATCTGCAATCGAGCCGCGCGGGCCCAAGCCAAGGCGCAAATTTTCCCGCCGCAATATTTTCTTATACGGGACATTGCTGCTGATCGCGCTGTACTATCTGTTGCCCCTTTATGTGATGGTGGTTACCTCGCTGAAAGGCATGCCCGAAATCCGGCTCGGCAATGTATTCGCACCACCCCTTGAGATCACCTTTGAGCCCTGGGTCAAAGCCTGGTCGGAAGCCTGCACGGGTCTAAATTGTGATGGCCTGTCGCGGGGTTTCTGGAATTCAGTGCAAATCCTCATTCCGTCCGTAGTTATTTCGATCATCATCGCATCGATCAACGGATATGCATTGGCGAACTGGAAATTCAAGGGATCGGAAGTCTTCTTCACGATTCTCATTTTTGGGGCGTTCATTCCCTATCAGGTGATGATCTATCCAATCGTGATCATTCTCCGCGAGCTTGGTCTTTATACCAAGTTGTCGGGCCTGGTGATGGTTCATACGATATTCGGGATGCCGATCCTGACTTTGCTATTCCGCAATTATTTCACGTCAGTGCCGGAAGAACTATTCAAGGCGGCGCGTGTGGATGGTGCCGGATTCTGGGGCATTTATTTCCGCATCATGCTGCCCATGTCGCTGCCGATCTTCGTGGTTGCAATCATTCTGCAGGTAACCGGAATTTGGAACGATTTCCTGTTTGGAGTGATCTACACCAAGCCGGACAACTATCCCATGACGGTGCAACTCAACAACATCGTGAACTCGGTGCAGGGCATCAAGGAGTATAATGTCAATATGGCTGCAACCATTTTGACCGGCCTTGTGCCACTGGTTATTTATTTTGTTTCAGGAAAACTGTTTGTTCGCGGCATTGCCGCTGGGGCAGTGAAGGGCTGATCATGTCGAGCGTATCTGTGAGAAATCTTGATCTCAATTTTGGCGACGTCAAGGTCTTGAGGAATCTCAATATTGAGATCGAAAGGGGCGAATTCCTGGTGCTGTTGGGATCGTCAGGTTGCGGCAAGTCAACTTTGTTGAATTGCATTGCCGGATTGCTCGATGTGAGCGATGGGCAAATCTTTATCAATGACAAGAATGTCACGTGGAACGAACCCAAGGACCGCGATATCGGGATGGTGTTTCAGTCCTATGCGCTCTATCCGCAAATGACTGTGGCGGGGAATCTGTCTTTTGGGTTGAAAAACGCTAAGTTGCCGACTGATGAAATCCGTCACCGTATCAAGACGGCCTCTGAAATTCTTCACATTGAATCACTGCTTAAACGCAAGCCTGCACAATTGTCAGGTGGGCAGCGCCAAAGAGTGGCTATCGGGCGAGCGCTGGTGCGTGATGTTGAAGTGTTCCTTTTTGATGAACCCTTGTCGAATTTGGATGCCAAATTGAGGGCAGAGTTGCGTGTAGAGATCAAGCGCCTGCACCAAAAGCTGCAGCATAACACAATGATCTATGTTACTCACGACCAGATTGAAGCCATGACGCTGGCCGATCGTATTGCCATCATGCGAGACGGAGCAGTGCTGCAACTGGCAGATCCGCATACGATCTACAACAAGCCGGCCAACAAATATGTTGCAGGTTTCATCGGTTCACCCAGCATCAATTTCCTGGAAGGGCAATTGAACGATGGGGGAAAGCAGTTTCAGGCTGATGGCGTGAACATAGGGCTCGAACGTTATGACTATCAGGACACAGTATCAGACACGATCGACGTGTCCCTGGGCATCCGCCCCGAGCATGTTATTTTGGGCAAAGGCAAGGGCAAAGGCATTTATGAAACTGAGCTGACCATTGATGTAGTCGAGCCGATGGGCTCGGATACATTGGTCTGGTCACGCCTTGGCGACCATGACTTCCGCTTTCGGGTGGATGGCCAATCCCAGCTAAAATCTGGAGACAAGCAGATTGTTCACTTCGATCCGCAACGCGCTTCAATCTTCGATAAACAGAGCGAACTGCGCATCTGATTGCACCCATTCCAACCAATTTAAACTTCTCTTGGAGACGACATGACCGATTTGTCCTATCAACTTTACTCGTCCAGAAATTTCCCGCCATTGAAAGAGACGCTCACCATGTTGGCTGCATTGGGTTATTCTCAGGTGGAGGGATATGGAGGACTCTATGATGATCTTGGTGCGCTGGTGAACGGCCTCAAACAGTCTGGCCTAACTATGCCATCAGGCCATTTCGGGCTGGATATGCTTGAAGACCAACCCGATCGGGTTCTCGAAATTGCAAAAGCAACAGGCATGAAAAACCTGTATTGCCCGCACATTACCGAGGACTTGCGTCCTGTTGACGCTGAAGGTTGGCGCGTGTTCGGCGCCCGGTTGGAACAGGCGGGAAAACCCTTTGTTGCGGACGGTCTGACATTTGGGTGGCATAACCATGATTTTGAATTTGTAAAACAAACCGATGGGTCAACTCCGATGGAGGAAATTCTGGCTGGAGGACCGTCCCTGTCCTGGGAGGCAGACATCGCCTGGATCGTTCGCGGTGGGGGCGATCCGTTGGACTGGATCAGTAGGCACGGCAGCCGCATCAACGCGGTGCACGTCAAAGACATCGCACAGGAGGGGCATTGCGTTGACGAAGATGGATGGGAAGATGTTGGTCATGGCACAATGGATTGGACAGGTCTCATGGAGGCGTTGAAAAGTTCCAATGCGCAGCTTTTTGTGATGGAACACGACAACCCCAATGACCACGAACGTTTCGCGCGTCGTTCAATCGAAGCCATTCGTTCCCAATAGGAGTATCAATCCATGGCAAAGTCAATGAATGTTGGAATTATCGGCTGTGGCAATATCTCAGCCGCCTATATGGAACTGTCCTCGCTCTTCAAAAGCATCAATGTTGTGGCCTGTGCTGATATTGACCCAATGGCGGCAAGAGCACGGGCTAATCAATTTGGTCTGCGAGCCAACAGCATTGATGAACTTTTGGCTGCTGATGACCTTGACATCCTGGTCAATTTGACCATTCCGGCGGCCCACTACGAGGTTTCACGGCGGGTCATTGAGGCTGGAAAACACGTCTATTCGGAAAAGCCCTTTGTGCTCTCAGTGGCCGAAGGAAAGGACCTTTTGCGCCGAGCCAGGAAAAAGGGGGTTCGGATCGGATCTGCACCGGATACGTTTCTGGGTGGTACCCACCAACATGCCCGCCATCTCATCGATTCTGGTGCAATTGGCAAGGTTGTGGGAGGTACAGCTCATGTCATGAGCCACGGGATGGAGGACTGGCATCCAAATCCGGATTTTTTCTTCCAGTCCGGCGGGGGCCCGGTTCTGGATGTCGGCCCTTATTATGTGACCAATCTGGTGCAGTTGATAGGACCGGTTAAAAAGGTGATGGCCATATCTTCAACACCATCACCCATAAGGACGATTACCTCGAAGCCACGTGCTGGTGAAAAAATCAAGGTGGAAACGCCAACCACCATTCACAGCCTTCTGGAATTTGAAAGTGGTGCGACCGTCACTTTGGGAGCGAGCTGGGATGTCTGGCATCATGGCCATAACAATATGGAGCTCTACGGGGATGAAGGTACGCTCTATGTACCCGATCCAAATTTCTTCGGTGGAGAGTTGTCCATGAGCAAGGGCAAGAAATTGCTGAAGAAGGTCTCGCCCTTTAATCACGCCCTCGGCATTCCCAACCAAAAGCACAATCAGGGCATGATGGCGAACTATCGAACGGCTGGCCTGGCCGACATGGCAACTGCCATCATGAATGAAAAACCTCATCGCTGTTCTCTGGAAATGTCGCTACACGTCGTCGACATTATGGTGTCCATTCTGAAGGCAGGGGAAAGGGGCCGGGCTGTAAAATTGTCCACCACCTGCGAACGTCCGGCAGCGCTCGATAAGAAGGAGGCGCGGTCGATGCTCGTCCCTTCCAGGAAGGGGAGCTGAGTGTCGGCCAGCCACTACGATAAGCAAGTCATGGCAGCCATCATAGG
>JBPCWM010000328.1:0-16598 GCA_051009515.1 Rhizobiaceae bacterium
CTGCGTGCCTGCCATCGGGCAACAGGTGGCGGACGGTGATGTGGTCTTTGGCGAGGCCGGCACTGGCGCGGACAACGGTCTTCGCCAGACTACGATTTCCGGAAGTTTTGATCCCTATTCCCAGCAAACGGCACCTGCTGATCTCCTGTCATCAGGAACTCCCAGCGACGGATACAATACACTGTCTGAGGATCCTGTTTATCGTGACAGTTTTCAGCAATCTCCAGCCGACGCGCCAATCGTGGTTGAGTCAAATTTCGATGAAGAGGGCAACAGGCGCGTCAGGGCTACTGAACAGGTGGGAATCATCGGGCCGGATGGGACAGTCACCACTCGCGTCAACAGTCCGGTTCTGGCAATAGAAGGAGTCAGGCGGAACCCGGATATAGATCCTTACGCCCCCATCGGTTTCCGTCTTGGTACATTTACCTTTTTGCCGGAACTGACCCAAAGTATTGGCACCACCAGTAATGCCGATTTTTCTGCATTTGGTGAAGGGTCCGAATTCTCTTTGACAGATTTCAACTTGCAGGCCATCAGTGATTGGTCACGGCATGAACTGCGCGGAAATATTGGCGGGTCGTATCAGGCATTCTTCAATGAGAGGAGCAATGATCTTCCGGTTCTGGATGCAGATGTTCAACTCAGGCTTGATCACAGCTATGATATTACCAGCCGAATTGGACTTTCCTATGAGCTGGTATCGGAGAGCGCCCTGAGCGACAACTTGAGCTTGCCACCTCCCCTGTTTGTGATTGACCGCCCAAATGTTGACCGTCTTGCCGGGTTTGCTGACATCGAAAAGCAGGCTGGTCGGCTGAATGCGTCATTGCGTGGAACGGTGACCATGACCAGATATGAAGATGCCACTGTAAATGACGGGTCGACCCTGTCGCAGAGCGATCGGGACAATACACTCTATGCCTTGAGAGGAAGGCTGGGATACGAGACATCGCGGGCATTACAGCCCTTCATTCAGGCATCCGTGGGAATGCGTGAGCATGAGGAACAAATTGACCGCAACGGCAATGCGCGTGACAGCCAGGTTTATGCTCTCCAGGCTGGTTTGAATTTTGATCGGGGTGAAAAGCTCAACGGTGAAATCGCCATTGGTTATTCCAGCGAAGAGTTTGAAGATGCGGCGCTCAACGATCTTGCAGGTTTCACCGTGGACGGAGTAATAAACTGGTCTCCGCACCGGGGTACGACCTTCTCGGCCATCGCGCAAACAGCGTTTTCACCCTCCACGATCGTGGATGAAGCAGGATCGGTTACTTATGCCGGCATATTGCAGGTCCAGCGTGACGTGCGGCCCAATTTGTCGCTGAATGCGCGTGTGCTTGCTTCCATTCGCGACTATGATCAGTCCGCGCGAGAGGACCAACTGTTGCAGGGCCAGATTGGTGCGGAATGGCGGTTAAATCGCACCTTCTCGCTTGTGGCCAGTGTTGGCCATGAGACTCAGGAATCCACGGACATCTTTTCAAATTATGAGTCCACGTCGGCCCAAATTGGTTTGAAACTGCAACGCTAGACTATTGGTCGGCCAGCAGGTCTTTCACTATTTTGCGCACCAGCGGGCCTGTATCGCTGCGTGACAGCGCAAAGGCCACATTGGCAGCGATAAATCCTTCCTTTGATCCGCAATCATAGGTGGTGCCTTCAAACTTGTAGCCGTAGAATTTTTGCTCCTTGGACAGGCGTAGCATCGCATCCGTTATCTGGATCTCCCCACCAGCGCCGGTTTCCTGATTTTCCAACAGTTTGAACACTTCCGGTTGCAGGATGTAACGCCCGTTAATGTACAAATTGGAAGGAGCTTCATCGACCTTCGGTTTTTCCACCATACCTTCAAGTGCAAAACCACGACCGACCGTATCACCTTTTATGATTACACCGTAGTTTGAGACTTCTTCAGGGGCGCATTCCTCTACAGCGATAACGTTTCCACCAAATTCCTGGTAGTGCCCCATCAGGGACGACAAACACCCTACACCAGAAGATTTCATCACCATGTCCGGCAACAACAATGCGAAGGGTTCGTCACCTACAATATCTCTGGCGCACCAGACAGCATGGCCGAGCCCCAACGGCTCTTGTTGCCTTGTAAAACTGGTTCGCCCTGGCTCAGGCTGACAGGCTGCAAGAACATCCAGCATATCATGTTTTTTACGTTCCCTGAGAGTTGTTCTCAGTTCCGGCTGAACATCAAAGTAATCCTCGATCACGCCTTTGTTGCGGCCAGTTACGAATACAAAATGTTCGATTCCAGCTTCCCGCGCCTCGTTCACGGCATATTGAATAACCGGCATATCCACAACGGTCAGCATTTCCTTCGGTACTGACTTTGAAGCGGGCAGGAAACGGGTTCCGAGCCCGGCAACGGGGAAAATTGCTTTGCGAACAGGGCGGTGATTGGAATTGTCAGTCAATTTGTGCTCCGGCGATTCGTGCCTTGTTGCCAGCCACGAGCGGCTCAGGCGCAACTTGATCAAATTTTGATCATTTTTGGCAGGTTTAAGTTACCAATTGGATGATTATGTGCATACAGACATTTTCTTGGTAAACGATGTATTAATCGGTCTGGAGTTCATTGGAGCCGGAAAAGCAAATCCGAACAAGCAGGCAGGGCAACATGATACAGTCAGTTTTCAAAATGGTAATCGCATTTGGCGTGGCGTTTGTCATGTCTTTGCCGGTGCCGGCAATGGCGGATGCTGGTTTCCGCAAATGGAAAAAAAGCTTTGCTTCATATGCCAGCAAGAAAGGCATCAAGCGTTCCACCTTCAATCGTGCCTATAAGGGGATCGACAGTCCGGACCCGGAAGTGCTTGAACTCGCCAGATACCAACCCGAGTTTCGCCAGAAAACCTGGATGTATTTCGACAGCCGCGTCAACGAGACTTCCATTCAACGTGGACAGGTTGAAAAACGCAAATGGAACAAATGGCTCACCCGCATTGAACGCAAATATGGCGTCAGCTCCAACATATTGCTAGCCATTTGGTCGATGGAGTCCACCTATGGTGACGCATTGAAAAAGCCCAAGGCCCTGCGCAGTGTTATTCGTTCATTGTCGACGCTGGCTTATGCGGATAAACGCCGCCGCAAATTTGCCCGCACTCAACTAATCTCAGCATTGAAGATTCTGCAATCCGGTACCATTACAACCCGCCAATTGCAGGGCTCCTGGGCGGGTGCCATGGGCCATACGCAGTTTATTCCCTCAAGTTATCTGCTCTACCGGCAGGATATGGACGGTAATGGCAGGCAGGACATTTGGGAATCGGTACCAGATGCCCTTGCAACGGCTGCCAATCTGCTAAAGCGGAATGGCTGGAGAACAGGCCGAACCTGGGGCTATGAGGTCAAGGTGCCGTCCAAACTCTACAAGCAAGCCGGAAAGACCAAAACCATTTCTCAGTGGATCAAGCTTGGCGTGAGGCGTGTCAATGGGCGGAAATTTACTGTACGAAATGACCGAGCGGTCCTGAAATTTCCGGCAGGCAAGAGTGGTCCGGCCTTTCTGATGCTGCGCAACTTCTACATTCTCAAGCGCTATAATAATTCCGATAAATATGCCTTGGCTGTGGGTCATCTGGCAGATCAGATTGCCGGTGCAGGGCCCTTTGTACGTGAGATTCCTCGCCCTCACCCTAAATTGACTATGGCTCAACGCAAAGAATTGCAGATCCTGCTTGCAAAGATGGGCTTGTACAAGAATGATATTGATGGGAATATCGGCAGTGGAACGCGTTCTGCCATCAAGAAGGCTCAAATCAAGTTTGGTTTGAATCCAACAGGATATGAGTCACCGGCATTTCTGGCTCGCCTTCGAAAGGCTGTCTGAAACCGGGCGGTTGAGAACGGTTGGCTGTGATTGGCAAGTTCAGTCAAACCGGTAAAACCAGCCTCTTTAGGATGACGCGCGGCACCATCGTCGGGACTATAAATGCATCAAGGGCAACGAATGACCATGCGACTGCGTCGAACAGCTAGTATATTTATTGCGGCGATCCTGATTGCCGCGCTTGGTGTGCCTGTGTCTGGCCCGACGACCGGTTTGCTTGGGTATGTTGCCGTTGACATTGCTGCAGCCCAGAGCGCTAAACCTAAAAAACGCCGCTCCCTGTTCAATCTCTTGTTTGGACGCAGAAGTGCCAAAAAGAAGGCGGTAGTAAAGAAAAGCCGCAAAAAACGCAGTCGGAAATCTCGGTCTGCCGGCGGGTCAGCCGCGCCAGTTGTAAAGGGAGTTGAGAAGAACCCCGATGCGCGAGTAGTCTTGGTGGTTGGTGACTTTTTTGCCGGCGGACTAGCCGATGGGCTCACTACAGCACTGGCCCAGTCCGCAACTATCCGCGTCGTGGACAAATCGAAGGGCCTGTCCGGCTTTGTCCGCTCCGACATCGTGGATTGGTCTCAAGAATTGCCCAATCTGATCGCTGAAACAAAGCCGTCCTATATCGTTGCCATGCTGGGATCAAACGACCGGCAATTGATGCGCGAAGATGGCAAGCGATTGAAAAAGGAAACGCCAGAATGGTTGGCCGCATACACCAAACGGGTAGAAGGGCTTGGCCAGGTGCTGCAGTCATCGGGTATAAATTACGCCTGGATTGGCTTGCCCCCGGTGCGATTCAAGACAATGAACAAGGATTTCCTCGTTTTCAACGAAATATACAAGAAGGCGGCAACTTCCTTTACCGGGAGATTCTTTGATGTATGGGACGGTTTTTCCGATGCCGACGGTAATTACTCGCGGTCTGGACCGGATGTGAATGGCCAGATTGTTCTGCTCAGGTCCAAGGACGGGATCAACCTGACCAGAGCCGGCAAACGAAGGCTCTCCTACTATGTGGAATCCACTGTCAATAAACTGCTTGGTGGGGCTGCTGGTGAAAGCGGATTGGCCGGTGTTGGATTTGATCTCGATACGGTCCCTCTTGCTTCGCCTCAATACGATCCGGCCAAAACTGGCAGAACCGTCATCGTGCGCCTGGATGACCCAAAGGCGGACGGTGGAGATCAACTTGCAGGCGAGACCGTGGAATTTCCCAGTAGTCCCGTAGGTCAGCCAGTGGTAGCAACTGATGCTTCATTTTCCACACCAATACCCACGGCGGTTTCGGCCAGCTTGAGTGCAGCAGATGCAGCCGCTGCATCCGCAGAAACCGCAGCTGCAATATCAGCCCTCGGCCTGCCGGCCACATCTGCCAGCACCAGGCCTGCAAAATCGCAGGCGACGGCAAATAGAGCGGCGGCAGTAAATGGGAGCAAAGCTACAAGAACCAATCGTGTAGACAATTTTGCCTGGCAGCCTGAGGAAGCCACAACAGTACCGCTGCAATAGGACTATGCTTCCCGACAGCTTTGGAAATGAGCGGTAAGCAAGCGCTGTGTTGCCCTCGCCGCTGTGCGCTATCGGGGGAGGACGGTTGATCCCATCAGGGCCTTGTCGACAGAATGTGCGCACTGGCGACCTTCACGAATGGCCCAGACAACGAGTGACTGACCACGCCGCATATCTCCCGCGGTCCAGACTTTGTCATGGCTGGTCTTGTAAGCATTCGTATCCGCCAGAACGTTTTGGCGACCATCTAGTTCGACACCGAGATCTTCGAGCATTCCCTGCGTCACTGGGGAAACAAAGCCCATGGCCAATAATATCAGGTCTGCTTTCAGCTCGAATTCAGTTCCTTCAATTGGCTGAAACTTCTCGTCCACCTTGATGCAATGCAGTTTCTTGACCTGACCATTGCTGCCTTCGAAATGCTGGGTCATCACTGAGAATTCGCGATCAGCACCTTCCTCCTGAGACGAGGATGTGCGCATTTTCAATGGCCAGTTCGGCCATGTCAGTTGCTTGTCTTCCTTTTCGGGCGGTGTTGGCATGATTTCCAGTTGAGTAACCGAAAGTGCACCCTGCCGTATGGAGGTCCCAATACAGTCTGAACCCGTATCACCTCCACCTATCACAACCACATGTTTGCCACCGGTAAGGATGGGTTCTGCATTTGCATTATCTTCGCCTCCTACGCGGCGATTTTGTTGCGGCAGAAAATCCATAGCGAAGTGAATGCCGTTGAGATCGCGCCCTTCGATTGGCAGATCACGTGGCTCTTCTGCACCGCCGGAGAGGATAACCGCATCATGCTCCGCAACGAGTTCCTCAATCTTGATGTCATGGCCGACATGGACACCGGTGTGAAAGACCACCCCTTCAGCTTCCATCTGCGCAGCGCGGCGGTCGATATGCGATTTCTCCATTTTGAAATCAGGAATGCCATAACGCATAAGGCCACCAATTTTATTGTTTTTTTCGTAAAGGTGTACGTCGTGCCCTGCGCGTGCCAATTGCTGTGATGCAGCCATGCCCGCAGGGCCCGATCCTATCACGGCAACGGATTTGCCGGTCTTGCGCTCAGCAATCTGCGGCGTGATCCAGCCATTTTCCCATGCCTTGTCGACGATTGCGCATTCAATAGACTTGATGGTTACCGGGCTGTCGATAATGTTCAGCGTGCAGGAAGCCTCGCATGGAGCCGGGCAGATGCGCCCCGTGAATTCCGGAAAATTATTGGTCGAGTGCAAGTTGAGAGAGGCCTTTTCCCATTCGCCGCGATAAACCAAGTCATTCCAGTCAGGAATCTGATTGTTGACCGGGCAGCCTTTCAGTCCTTTGACGTCATGGCAAAAAGGAATGCCGCAATCCATGCAGCGGCTGGCCTGATCGCGCAAAGTGGCTTCTGGCAGCGGGATAACAAATTCCTTGTAATTGCGGATTCTATCTGATGCAGGACGGTATTTTCTGTCCTGTCGATCGATCTCCAAAAAGCCGGTTACTTTACCCATATTCAGTTCTCCTCGGTCGGACCGTGGCCGCTGGCATGGTAATGCTTCGGCCGGTCGCAATCCAGTTTTGTCTTATTCAGCAGCAACGCCAGCGGCATTTTGTGCAGCTTCGATTTCGGCCAGTGCCCGGCGATATTCAGTCGGCATCACCTTGACGAATTTGGGTCTGTAACTCTCCCAGTTGTCGAGGATTTCTACCGCCCTGTCTGAGCCCGTATATTGCATGTGGTTTTCGATCAGCTGTCGCAACCGCTCATCATCGTGACGGGTCATGTCTGAAGACACATCCACCCGTCCGTGATGTTCGATATCCCCACCAATATGGTGCTCGGATTCCATCAGATCATCCTCTTCGGGAACCGGTTCCAGTTCGACCATGGCCAGATTGCATCGATTGGCGAATGTGCCGTCTTCATCCAGTACATAGGCAATGCCACCAGACATGCCGGCAGCAAAATTCCTGCCTGTATGGCCGAGCACGGCCACGACACCGCCAGTCATATATTCACATCCGTGATCTCCGACGCCTTCCACAACGGCAATGGCGCCGGAATTACGCACTGCAAAACGCTCGCCTGCAACGCCACGGAAGTAGCATTCGCCTTCAATAGCACCGTAAAGCACGGTATTTCCCGCAATGATTGAATTGGTGGCATCTATCTGCTGTGCTTCCTTGGGCGGATAAACGATCAGCTTGCCGCCCGACAGGCCTTTTCCGACATAGTCATTGGCTTCTCCCTCGACTTCCAGGGTCACCCCGCGGGCAACCCATGCACCGAATGCCTGACCAGTTGTACCATTGAGCTTGATGTAAATTGTGTCATCCGGCAGGCCTGCATGGCCATATCTTTTGGCCACTTCACCCGACAACATGGCTCCGGCTGACCGGTTGACGTTCTTGATCTCCAGATCAAGGCGAACATTTTCACCATTTTCAAGTGCCGGCTTTGCCAGTTCGATGAATTTGCGATCAAGAATGTCAGTAATGTGATGGACCTGATCTTCGCAATTGTAGATCGGCACATCATCTCCCATTTTCGGATCGTAGAACAGGTCGCTGAAATCAAGACCTCTTGCCTTCCAATGGCCAATCGCCTTTTCACGGTCCAGAACATCGAGCTGCCCGATCATTTCATTGAACGTTGCAAAGCCAAGCTCCGCCATTAGTTCACGCACTTCTTCGGCCACAAAGAAGAAGTAGTTGATCACGTGTTCTGGCTGACCTGTAAAGCGTTTGCGCAGTACCGGGTCCTGTGTTGCCACACCTACAGGGCAGGTGTTGAGGTGGCATTTACGCATCATGATGCAGCCAGACGCGATCAGCGGTGCGGTGGCAAAGCCGAATTCATCGGCACCAAGCAAAGCTCCGACCACAACATCGCGGCCCGTGCGCAAACCCCCGTCAACCTGAACGGCGATGCGCGAGCGCAGCTTATTTTTCAACAATGTCTGATGGGTTTCCGCCAAACCCATCTCCCAAGGGGACCCGGCATGTTTAATTGAGGTGAGTGGGCTGGCACCGGTTCCACCTTCCATGCCGGATATCGTCACATGGTCTGCACGCGCCTTGGCAACGCCGGCTGCAACCGTACCAACACCGACTTCTGACACCAGTTTGACGGAGATGTCGGCAGAGGAATTGACGTTTTTGAGGTCATAGATCAGCTGGGCCAGATCTTCGATTGAATAAATGTCATGATGAGGCGGTGGTGAAATCAGGCCGACCCCCTGGGTTGAATGGCGTACTTTGGCGATCACGGCATCAACTTTGTGGCCGGGCAATTGACCACCTTCGCCGGGCTTTGCACCCTGCGCCATCTTGATCTGAATCATGTCGGAATTGACGAGATACTCAGTAGTGACACCGAAACGGCCGGAGGCGACCTGTTTGATGGCCGAGCGCTTGCTGTCGCCATTGCGAAGAGGCGTGAAACGCTCAACTTCTTCCCCACCTTCGCCGGTATTGGATTTACCACCTATGCGATTCATTGCGATGGCGAGATTTTCGTGCGCTTCTGCCGAAATGGATCCATAGGACATGGCTCCGGTGGCAAAACGCTTGACGATTTCCGAAGCTGGTTCCACCTGATCGATATCTATGGCCTTACGTCCGGTTTCAGTTGCCGGGCGCAGACGGAACAGGCCACGGATCGTTAGTAGTCGTTCCTGTTGCTCATTGATGGAATTGGCAAAATCCCTGTACCGTTCCTGACTGTTGCCACGCACGGCATGCTGTAGATTGGTGATTTCATCCGATGTCCAGGCATGGGCCTCGCCGCGCTGGCGCAGAGCATAGTCCCCCCCCACGTCAAGGGAGTGGCGCAGAACAGGTACGTCGCCATACGCTGCACGGTGTCGTTCGAACGTCTCCTTGGCAATTTCCTCCAGGCCGATACCTTCGATTGTCGTTGCAGTTCCGGTGAAATACTCACCCACAAATTTGCTCGACAGGCCAACCGCGTCGAATATCTGCGCTCCGCAATAGGATTGATAGGTGGAAATACCCATTTTCGACATGACCTTGAGCAAGCCCTTGTCGACTGATTTGATAAAGCGCTGGATGACTTCCTTTTCATCAACTTCTGCCGGAAACAGCTTATTGGCATGCATTTCAGCCAAGGTTTCAAAGGCGAGATAGGGGTTGATCGCCTCCGCTCCATATCCGGCAAGTGCCGCAAAATGATGCACTTCGCGTGGTTCAGCTGATTCCACAACCAGACCAACCGATGTGCGCAATCCCTTGCGGATCAGGTGATGATGGACTGCGGCGGTGGCCAGAAGGGCTGGCACAGCAACCCTTGACGCGCTAAACTGTCGATCTGACAGGATAATGATATTATCACCACCCAGAACTGCTTTTTCGGCCTTTGCACAGAGGCGATCAAGGCAATCTTTCATGCCTTCCGGGCCGTCATCTGCGTTATAGGTGATGTCGAGCACGCGGGAGACGAACTGATTGTCACCAATGTCACTGATATCACGGATTTTTTGCAGATCGGAATTGCGCAAAATGGGTTGGCGAACTTCCAGGCGCTTTTGACTGGACTGGTGGGAATGATCGAAAAGATTGGGACGAGGGCCGATAAATGAAATCAGGCTCATGACCGATTCTTCGCGAATCGGATCAATCGGTGGATTGGTTACCTGCGCAAAATTCTGCTTGAAATAGGTGTAAAGTAATTTCGCTTTGTTCGACATGGCCGAAATCGGTGTGTCGGTGCCCATCGACCCAAGTGCTTCCTGTCCAGTCGTCGCCATCGGAGTGAGGAGAATCTTGATGTCTTCCTGTGTATATCCAAAAGCCTGTTGGCCATCCAGTAGATCGTCACCGGTATATTTACGGGGTGAAGATTTTTTGCCTTTCAGCTCTTCAAGAACGATCTGGGTATCATCCAGCCACTTGTCGTAGGGTTTGGCGGAAGAAAGTTCGTTCTTGATTTCTTCATCAGAAATTATTTTACCTTGTTCCAGATCTATCAACAGCATCTTTCCGGGCTGCAGGCGCCATTTGGTGACAACCTTACTTTCATCAAATGGCAAAGTGCCAGCCTCGGATGCCAGAACTACCGTGTCATCATCCAACACAAAATAACGGGCGGGCCGCAATCCGTTACGGTCCAGAGTCGCGCCAATCTGGCGGCCATCGGTGAAGGCAACCGCTGCCGGGCCATCCCATGGCTCCATCATCGCGGCATGATACTCATAAAAGGCGCGGCGTTCCTCATCCATGAGCGGATTGCCCGCCCAGGCTTCCGGGATCAGCATCATCATGGCGTGGGACAGCGAATATCCACCCTGATAAAGCAGTTCCAGTGCATTGTCGAAACAGGCCGTATCGGATTGACCGGGAGCGGAAATTGGCCAGAGTTTTTGAATGTCTTCGCCAAACTCTGGCGAGGCAAGCGTCGCCTGACGCGCCGCCATCCAATTGTTGTTGCCACGCACCGTATTGATCTCACCATTATGGGCGACCATGCGGTAGGGATGCGCCAGTTTCCAAGACGGGAACGTGTTGGTGGAAAAGCGCTGGTGTACAAGCGCAAGAGCCGATTCGAAGCGTTCGTCCCGCAGATCGCTGTAGTAAGGGCCTAACTGGTCGGCCAGGAACATGCCCTTGTAGATCACCGTACGTGCTGACATGGACACTGCGTAGAAGCCGTGGTTTTTCTCAAGATCAGCTGCAATTGTATTGGTAATCACGCGGCGCAGAACAAACAGTCGGCGCTCATATTCATCATCGTCCAGCCCGGCGGGCCGCGCAAAGAAACATTGCAAGTGGCCGGGTTCCGAAGCCATGATCTCCGGGTCGCGGGACAGCATGGAATTGTCGACAGGTACTGAACGCCAGCCAATCACTGGCTGATTTTCTGCCTTTGCAGCGCGTTCGATGATCGCCTTGATTTCTTCAATCGCCGTCTCGTTTTGAGGGGTGAAGAAATAGCCCAGGCCGTACTGTCCTTCAGTCGGGAGTTCAAAGCCTGACTTTTCGCATTCCTGGCTGAAAAATTCATGCGGTATCTGCACCAACATGCCAGCACCATCCCCCATCAAAGGGTCAGCACCAGTGGCTCCGCGGTGTTCAAGATTTTCCAGAATACGGATACCATCTTCAATGATCTTGTGGGACTTGTTGCCCTTCATATTGGCGATGAAACCGAGGCCGCATGCATCATGTTCATTTGCAGGATTGTAAAGGCCGGCCGCGGCGCTGCGGTCAGTTGTCAACTCAACCTGTTGTCCTGTAAGGCCCGTTGAATTGGCAGATGCATCCATTCCGTTGAACAATTCATGCTTCTTCGCCATACTCATCTCCTTGCAAATCCGGTCCCCCGGATCGATTTTCCCCGTAATACCGGGACTACATTGCATGGCACAAGAATAGACCGCATCACCCATGCGCAATGCCGCACTCAATCCACCATGTCTGTTTGTGTTCGTTGGGGCCACAAGACAACTGCGGTTCCCAATTTAGCCCGAACGGTGGCAAACACCTAGCGGAGAACGTCTGCAAGTTCAAGATTGGTCAGTGATGCTGTCCTATTTTTATTGAGATATTTGTGGGTATAGCGCCCTGATTGGCCACTGTTGAGGGTGCGGTTTATTGAAATAATTCAACAGGTTTCCACTGGTGGTTCTGACTTATGGCCGATTGGCAAAAATGCAAAAGGCCCAATCCCCGATTGAGGGATTGAGCCCAATTGATTGTCAAAGCAGGAGTTCTGGCTGCTTTAGGCCAGTTTCAAGGCGCTCAGGCTTTCTTGGCCTTTTTGCCTTCGATCTGGCGAGCTGCCTGGGGAGAAATCTCGATTTTGCGAGCTTTCATGGCCTCAGGTATTTCGCGCACCAACTCAATGTGCAGCAATCCGTTTTCAAGTTCAGCGTTTCGAACTTCAACATGATCGGCGAGTTGGAAGCGGCGCTCGAAATTTCGAGCCGCTATGCCACGAAACAGCATTTCGCCTTCGCTTTCCTCGCCTTTTTGCTGATTCCCTTTGATCAGAAGGGTGTTTTCCTTGGCTTCGATTTCCAAGTCACCTTCGCCGAACCCTGCAACCGCCATTGAAATACGGTAAGAATTTTCACCAGTTCTTTCAATGTTGTAGGGAGGGTAGGCTGGTGCGGCCTGTTCGGGCTGCCCCATGGAGTCGAGCAGGTTGAACAAACGATCAAAACCAACGGTTGATCTGTATAGTGGGCTAAAGTCTACATGTCTCATTTTGAAATCCTCATTTGAGCGATGTCGTTTTGATATGGAGCGGTACTTGATCTTCGTTTGAACGATCAATTGCACCACTGCAGACCCGGTAACGGCCTCTGCACAACTGATATGGGGCAGCGAATGGCCAGTTCAAGACTTCATTCGGTTTTCGATTTCGCTTGAGCATTTGCGATCAAAGCGATAGCAGAACGTCCATGTCGAATATTGATGAAAAATCTGGGATTCAGCTTTTTGCCACCGCCGGCAACCCGGTGCCGGAAGGCGCCGTGTGTGGGCTTGTGCAAACACCCGATGAAGTCAACATACGCTATGCAAAGTGGCAGCCGGTTAGTCACCCGTCCAAGGGCACGGTCATCATTCTGCATGGACGTACCGACTGCATAGAAAAATATTTCGAAACCATCAACGATTTGCGTCAACGCGGGTTTGGTGTGCTGACATTCGACTGGCGTGGACAGGGGGGATCGGCTCGCCTCCTGCGTGACCCTCGTAAAGGGCATATCGAGAATTTCGATCAATATCTGACTGATTTTGAAACTGTCCTCACCGAAATCGCACTGCCCGATTGCAAACCACCACATTATGTCATTGGCCATTCCACGGGAGGACTGGTTGCCCTGTTGGCTGCTCCGGCGCTTGCAAATCGCATTCGCCGCATGGTTCTGGCTTCGCCCTTACTGGCACTGAACCGGCTACCTATCCGGCAATCCCGGCTGCAGAGCCTCTTGGGCGCGCTGACGTTTCTTGGATTGGGTCGAAGTTACATGGCGCGGGACCGCAGTGTGGCGAATCAGAAGACATTTATCGCCAACAATCTCACATCTGATACGGCTCGATTTGAACGAAATCGCGCAATCGTCGAGTCGCAGGAAGATCTTTCCATCAGCCTGCCAACGGTCTCCTGGGTTTTTGCTGCCTGCAGGGCGATGGCGCGAGTCAATAGTCCAGGGTTCTCCAATGCAATTTCGATTCCCACATTGTTGATTGCAGCTGGAAATGATCCCGTTGTTGATCCCAGGGCAATCGAACAGTATGGCGCAAACATGCGCACAGGTGCTTTTTTGACGATTTCGGGAGCCAAGCACGAGATTTTTCAGGAGAGGGATATTTATCGCGAGCAGCTTCTGGCCGCTGTCGATGCGTTTATTCCAGGTACAAAAATCTAGAGCAATGCCAGCGCCTGTGCGTGCAGGTCTTTGTTGGCAGCGGCAAGGACGGAACCGCCCTGGCTCGCATTTTCTCCCTGCCAATTTGTAACTATCCCGCCGGCTCCCTCAATAATGGGGATCAGTGCTGCAATGTCATAAATATTCAGCCCCGCTTCAATGACCAGATCAATCTGCCCAGCGGCAAGCAGGCAATAGGCATAGCAGTCACACCCATATCGGAATAATTTAACGGACTTCTCGACCTCGAAATAAGATTTATCTTCCTCACCCATGAGCAGATGCGGTGAGGTGGTCATCAGCGTCGATTGGGCAATACTAGCAATTGCGCTGGTTTGGAGCTTTGTCGCAGCGCTGCTTCCCGTCAGGAGCGATGAATTCCCATCGACTGAAATATAGCGTTCCTTTGTAAAAGGTTGGTCCATGACCCCCGCCACCGGAACACCATCTTCATACAGACCAATCAGCGTGCCCCAAACAGGCAGGCCGGATATGAAAGCGCGTGTCCCGTCAATCGGATCGATAATCCACTGGTGACGGGCTTCTTTGCGAACCCGGCCAAATTCCTCACCGATAATGCCGTGGTCAGGAAATCGCTCTTCGATGAGAGATCGTATGGCGAGTTCGGCTTGTCGATCAGCTTCTGTGACCGGATCGAATTCCCCATCGAGTTTGTTGCTTACACCAAGACCTGATCTGAACATGGGCAGGGTTTGTTCTGCTGCAGCATCGCAAAGTGTATGAAAGAATTCACTCAGGCCAGGATCAGAAGAGGATGACATAATTGCCAACGGCCGCCTTATTCCGCTGCCAATGGCTCGGCATAAAAGCCGGAATCCGGGATGCTGATCACATGGGACATGACGGTGCGAATATCCTCCACCAAAGCTTGAAAGCCTGCCGAGGGCTCCAATGTCTGTTCGTCTACATACAGCCCACGATTGATTTCAATCTGAACGGAATGCAAACCCTTTAAAGGGCGGCCATAATGCTCGGTTATAAAACCGCCGGCATATGGCTTGTTGCGGGACACACTGTAACCGAGTTCTGAAAAGCGCCGCATGATGGCGCGGCTAATATCACCATTGCAGGAAATACCATAGCGATCACCCACTATGATGTCCGGTCGGCTTTGTTTGTCAGATCTGGAACCGCAAGACGGCATGGAATGGCAATCGACCAGAATGGCATGACCAAACATCACGGAAGATCGCGCAACGAGACCGCGCAAAGTCTCGTGATAGGGACGGTAGACATTTTCAATGCGCCACAAAGCCTGCTCAAGCGTTGGCTTTTGTTGGTATATTTCGAGAGTTTCGGAGACGAGCCGTGGTATCGTTCCCAGGCCACCTGCGACCCGCATGGATCTTGTATTGGCGTGGGCAGGAAGATCCTTGCCAAAAAGCTTTGGGTCAAGTTCGTAGGGCTCACGATTTACATCCAGCCAGGCCCGGGGGAATTCCGCCGCCAGCAGCGGGGCTCCAAGTTCGACAACTCCTGCGAACAGCTTGTCAACATAAAGATCTTCCGACCGTCTTATATCCAGGGAGGACAGCTTTGAAGCCTTCAGGAATGATTGCGGATAGGCCCGCCCGCTATGGGGTGAATTGAACACATAGGGAACCCGTTGTTCCGCCGGGCGGAATACCCGGTAGGCCATTGTGGAATCATTGCCAAATTCTGCGGAATCCATGTAGGGGCGCCCCTTGTTCACTAATCGCTAACCTTGTCAGTTGGTTTTCAAACTGTCCAGATGCTTGAATAAGCCAATTGACGCGGCAATCCTTGTAATGTTTATCCGATATTTACTTCAATAGGGTGTGTATGAATGCGAAGTTACCAATGCACCTTGCACCAATAGACACATGGACCGGTGACGGACCGGATCAATTGTCGATACAAAATGGTGCAACAACACTAATTTGGGGCACGGATGAACAAGATACTCCTTGCAGAAGACGATAACGACATGCGCCGGTTTCTGGCAAAGGCGCTGGCCAATGCCGGATACGATGTAATTTCCTATGACAATGGTGCGAGTGCCTACGAACGGTTGCGCGAAGAACCGTTCACACTCCTTCTGACCGATATTGTCATGCCAGAAATGGATGGAATCGAACTTGCTCGCCGGGCAACAGAGCTCGATCCTGATCTCAAGGTCATGTTCATTACGGGTTTTGCCGCAGTGGCCCTCAACCCCGAATCCAATGCCCCAAAGGAAGCCAAAGTGTTGTCCAAACCATTTCATCTGCGTGATCTGGTCAACGAAGTGGAAAAAATGCTGGCTGCCTAAGTGCAAAGAATCAGCAATTTTGCTATATTCTTGCGGTTGACGTGCCCCCGCCATTTGTGGTCTATGCGCCTTGGTCGAATAAATCTATTTACGACTTCCCGAACGTTGCAACTCACAACTGCAATCCGTTCATTGGACGGGCGATTAGCTCAGCGGGAGAGCACTACATTGACATTGTAGGGGTCACTGGTTCAATCCCAGTATCGCCCACCATTAAAATCAATGAGTTATTTGATTCATCCTGCCGGATGACAGTATTATGGTAACGGCTAAAACAACTTTTGGTCGCTATGATTGTGCTTGATTTCTTCCATTTCTGGCTCAATATCTACAGCAGACCCTCGCCGAAAACTGGTCGACGGGCCGTCAGCGACGATTCTGCCTTGGCTACACATCACATTGCCTGATTATGCACGTGCATACGGTCGGGCGATTGTTGAGACCGGAGGGTGGAACCAGCGCCACTTCGCGGGCATGACTAAGCATTGACTTTATTTTAGGCCTGGCTCTCGTCAATATTATCGCCATCGCAATGACTCCAGCGAAACTCCAGTCTGCCGGATGGGCC
>JBPCWM010000329.1:0-13707 GCA_051009515.1 Rhizobiaceae bacterium
CGACATAACTTACGCCCACCCCATGATTTGAAGAACAAAGGCAGTCAGGAACACCATGAACAGCGATATGGGAAGGAAGACCTTCCAACCCAAACGCATCAGTTGGTCATAGCGATAACGCGGCACGATCGACCGGACCATGGCCATGCAGAAGAAGACAAACAGTCCTTTCAGAACGAACCAGACAGAACCGTGAATCCAATTGAACGGCGCAATATCAACCGGCGGCAGCCATCCACCCAGGAACAGGATGGTTGTCAGCGCACACATCAAACAAATCGCAACGAACTCGCCCAGGAAAAACAGCAGGAACGGTGTTGAAGAATATTCAACCATATGACCGGCAACCAGTTCCGATTCCGCTTCCGGCAAGTCGAATGGCGGCCGGTTGGTTTCAGCGATGGCGGAAATAAAGAACACGATGAACATCGGGAACAGGGCCAGCCAATGCCAGTCCAGCAGCGAGTTGGGAGCCCCGATCATAGTGCCGAGCCCATCGCGCTGAGCATTGACAACATCGGTCAAGTTCAGCGAACCCACGCAAAGCAACACCGTGATAATCACAAAACCGATAGAAACTTCGTAAGAAACCATCTGCGCAGCTGAACGCAACGACGCCAGGAATGGATATTTTGAGTTGGAGGCCCATCCCCCCATGATAATGCCATAGACTTCGAGCGAGGAAATCGCGAACACAAACAGCAATCCAAGATTGGGGTCGGCCACTGCCCAACCATCGGCAATCGGCACCACGGCCCACGCGGAGAGCGCCAACACACCAGCCACCAAAGGTGCCATGAGAAACACGCCCTTGTTGGCACTGGCCGGGATGATCGGCTCCTTGATGACGAATTTGAGCAAGTCGGCAAAGCTTTGTAGCAATCCCCATGGTCCAACGACATTGGGGCCTCGACGCATTTGAACGGCAGCAAAGATTTTGCGGTCTGCGTACAAAATGTAAGCGACGACCAGAAGCAGGATCACCAGCATCAAGACGCTTTGCCCCAGCATCCAGAGCGGGGGCGCGACATAGGTTAGAAAGAATTCTGACTGGAACATTATTCCGCAGCCTCCACAAATGTGCCTTTGGCGCGGGCCGAGCATTCCGCCATGACCGCCGACGATCTTGCAATCGGGTTGGTGAGGTAGAAATCTTCAACCGGTGACTGCAATGCCGCATTGCGCATTGCCCCGCCTTTGCGTTCGGCAAGAGCGTGAACGCCTGAATTATCGGATTCAACGATTTCATCGATTTCGGCAAAGTGCGGGTGTGCTTCGTAGAGATTGGTTCGCAATTGTGCAAGCGAATCAAAGGGTAAGGTTTTGCCGAGCACTTCAGACAGGGCGCGCAGGATTGCCCAGTCTTCGCGTGCTTCACCTGGGGCAAATCCCGCCCGATTGCCCAGTTGCACACGCCCCTCGGTATTCACCCAAGTGCCTGATTTTTCGGTGTAGGCCGCACCTGGCAGGATCACATCAGCATGATGAGCTCCTACATCGCCATGGCTTCCGATATAAACTGTGAACCCGCTCTTGCGTTCGATCATGTCCAACTCATCCGCGCCAAGAAGGAACAAAACTTCTGTTTCGCGCAACATCTCGCCCGTAGATTTTCCACCCTCACCAGGTACAAAACCCAGGTCGAGGCCACCAACACGCGCTGCTGCCGTGTGCAGCACATTGAAACCGTTCCAGTCATCTGTGACCACGCCAAGCGCAGCAGCTGCTTTGGCTGCAGACTTCAACAACGCAGCGCCGTCTTTACGGGCAAACACCCCTGCCCCGATGATAAACATCGGGTTGGCCGCTTTTGGCTTCTTGTGTGTTTCAAGCTCCTTGACCGAGTCCGGTCCTGCGCCAAGATAGTGATAGTCATAAGTCAGGTCTGCTTGATCGCCGATCAGGCCGACATGCATTTCACCTGTGCGCCAGCGTTTGCGAATGCGGCTGTTCAATACCGCTGCTTCCTTACGAGGATTGGTACCAATCAACATCAAGGCACCGGCGTCTTCAATCCCGTCAATTGTTGAATTGAAGATATAGGAACTGCGACCTAGCGATGGATCAAGGGCTGAATCCTCTTCGCGGCAATCCATATTGGTTGAGCCCAAGGCCTGCAGGAGTTCACGCATGGCGTAAATCTCTTCAACCGAGGACAGGTCTCCAGCAATTGCCCCAATGTTTTGAGCCTCTGTGGACTTCACATTTGTCGCAATAACTTCGAAGGCTTCTGCCCAGGTTGCAGCAACAAGCTTGCCATTCCTGCGTATGTAGGGGCGGTCAAGTCGCTGTGTTTTCAACCCGTCCCAGATGAAGCGGGTTTTGTCGGAAATCCACTCTTCATTCACCGCCTCATTGATGCGCGGCATGATGCGCATAACCTCGGATCCACGAGTATCAACCCGAATGGCTGACCCGACAGCATCCATCACATCGATGGTTTCTGTCTTGGTCAACTCCCATGGACGCGCCTGGAAGGCGTATGGCTTGGAAGTCAGCGCGCCAACGGGACACAGATCAATAACATTGCCTTGAAGTTCGGAGGTCATCGCCCGTTCAAGATATGTAGTAATTTCTGCATCCTCACCGCGGCCAAGCAGTCCAAGCTCAGAGATTCCGGCCACTTCAGTCGTGAAACGTACACAGCGTGTACAGTGAATGCAGCGGGTCATGATGGTCTTCACCAGCGGGCCGATATATTTGTCTTCCACCGCACGTTTGTTTTCCTGATAGCGCGAAGCATCCATGCCAAACGCCATGGCCTGATCCTGCAAGTCGCACTCGCCACCCTGATCGCAAATGGGGCAATCCAGCGGATGGTTGATCAGCAGGAATTCCATCACGCCTTCACGGGCCTTTTTGACCATTGGCGTATTGGTGAAAATCTCCGGCGGCTCACCGTTGGGCCCCGGACGCATGTCACGCACACCCATTGCGCAGGACGCGACAGGCTTTGGTGGACCGCCCTTTGCTTCTACAAGGCACATGCGGCAGTTTCCGGCGATTGACAGCCGCTCATGGAAGCAGAACCGAGGCACTTCCGCACCGGCTGCTTCCGCAGCCTGAAGCAAAGTATAGTGGTCCGGGACCTCGATTTCTTTTCCGTCAACTATGATTTTGGCCATCGCCAAGTTCCTGTCCTTCTCGCCCGCCCTCTTTCACGGGACGGTACAAAATTCTATCCGCATTTCTGCTCTTGCCACTGTTTGACATGTGGCAGGTGAGACCAGCCAAATGCATAATCGCTATCACCGTTTGCGTCCAAATGATCAAGACGCTGCCTTGCTTCTTCAAGATCTGGCGTGTGGCCTGACTCAACCCACCACATGACCAGAGTGTGGTTTTCCATTTTGGAGAACCACTGATCTTTTTGGTTGTAAATTCGTTTGTGGAGAGTCTTCCAGACGAAATGCTCAAGATCTTGCGGTTTTTCCCAAACCGACATGGTCATCAGCGTATCATGACCTTCACAAACGGCGTTCTTGCCGTTTTCATCGCGCTGCTCGTCCAACAAACGCCAAACGAAACCCGGTGAACGTTCAGCAAGTCCATTAACCCGCAGCACGTTGTCGACAAAGCCCCTCGCCGCTTCGGAGGCCGGGTCAACCTTCCATTTGGATATGTTGAGTTCAGCGAGTTGCACCAGACCACCTATAACAACGCGTATATGGCCATAATGGCCAGGATGAGGTTCATCGCCCAGGATGCCACGTAAGCAAAGGTTCGCAGGCTCTGAACTTCGCCACCAATTTTCATGACAAGAAACAGCGTATGCAGCAGGCGAAACAACAAGAACAGGCCCATCAACACATTGACCCACCAGGCGGAAACTCCGGCTGCAATGCAGGCGGCAAGCGCAATTGCAATGAGGGCCGCATTTTCGACAGCGTTCTGGTGAGCCCGGTTAATGCGGTATACGGCGCTGCCATAGTCCGCTTCAGGAACTGAGCCAGCAGTCAAAGATGCGCCAGCCTTCTTTGCCCCAACGAATGCGGACTGAAACAAGGTTACAACAACAAATACGAGCAAGGCGATCAGTGCCAGGCTATATGGTGCTACAGCTTCCATCCTTTCACTCCCCTTCTCACGTCCAATATCCCAACAAGTTATTCTGCAGCCTCAAGTACTGCGCCGTCCTTGTCAGACCGATAAGTATAGCTGTCAATCCGGGCTTCCATTTCAGGACGGAAATGATTGATCAGGCCCTGGATTGGCCATGCAGCTGCATCTCCAAGCGCGCATATTGTGTGCCCTTCGATCTGCTTTGTCACATCAAACAACATGTCGATTTCGCGTTTTTGAGCTCGTCCCTCAACCATGCGCTCCATTACCCGCCACATCCAGCCGGTTCCTTCGCGACAGGGTGTGCATTGCCCGCAGCTCTCATGTTTGTAAAAGGCCGACAGACGCGCAATTGCGCGAATGATATCGGTTGACTTGTCCATTACAATCACTGCAGCCGTGCCGAGGCCGGATTTCAATGCCATCAGAGAATCAAAATCCATGGGACAATCAATAATTTGATCAGCAGGCACCAGCCGCACCGACGACCCGCCGGGAATGACGGCCAACAAATTATCTGTTCCACCACGCACGCCGCCGCAGTGTTTATCGATCAGCTCTCGGAAGGGAATGCTCATCTCTTCTTCAACTGTGCAGGGGCGATTGACATGTCCGGAAACACAAAACAGTTTCGTTCCCCGATTGTTGTCAAGTCCCAATGATGCAAACCAGTCTGATCCGCGTCGCAGAATTGTTGGAACAACCGCGACCGATTCAACGTTGTTGACAGTTGTTGGGCATCCATAGAGCCCAACATTGGCAGGGAATGGGGGCTTCAGTCGCGGCTGACCTTTTTTACCTTCCAGCGATTCCAGCAACGCAGTCTCTTCACCGCAAATATAGGCCCCGGCTCCGTGGTGAACATAAATGTCATAGTCCCAGCCGTTTTTATTATTTTTGCCCAGCAACTTAGCTTCGTAACACTCGTTGATTGCGGCTTCGAGGGCCTCGCGTTCACGCATATACTCGCCGCGCACATAAATGTAACAGGCATGGGCCCCCATCGCGAAACCAGCGATGAGGCAGCCTTCAATCAGCGTGTGGGGGTCGTGACGCATGATATCACGGTCCTTGCAGGTGCCAGGCTCGGATTCATCGGCATTGATTACCAGATAATGAGGACGTTCCCCCACTTCCTTGGGCATGAATGACCATTTCAGCCCGGTTGGGAACCCTGCCCCGCCGCGTCCGCGCAATCCCGACGCCTTGGTCTGATCAATAACCCAGTCACGGCCATTCTTGATGAACCCGGCAGTGCCGGACCAGTGGCCACGCGACATTGCGCCCTTCAGCGACTTGTCGTGAATGCCGTAAATATTGGTAAAAATCCGGTCTTTATCTTGCAGCATGTTTCACCTTCACCGCGGCTTTTTGCCGAATACGCGGATATATTCCTCTACCCCACCTTTGGCCAGTGCTTTGGCTTGCTTGACCCAATCGTCACGCTCGATGCGGCCCTTGAACTTCAGATAGCCATCGACCCATTCGCGCTCAGCCTTTTTCCATTTGGTAATCTGTTCAAACTTGTAGATTCCAAGCCCGTTCAGAACACCTTCCAATTTGGGCCCCACGCCTGAAATCAGCTTCAGATCATCGGGCTTGGCGGGTTTGCGCATTTTTGGTGGCTTACCGGCATCTGCCAATTTTTTGGATTGTGTTGATTTCTTTCCGGCTGCCGCACCTACATTGCCAGCAATCTTGGCTGCAGGTTTCTTTTGGGCTGCGGGCTTCGGAGCCGTTCTGGACCTGACGGGGTTTTTGCGTGATGATGCTTTTTCAGGCTTGCCAGTGAGAGATGTCAGTCCACCTTCAGGAGCTGAATAGATGCGATCAATCTGGGGGCCTGGTTTGACCTCGTCGCCCTTGCCATCCGCAAATTTATCGATGATGAATTCGAACTGCTCGGCAGTCAGATCCTCATAGCTATCCTTGAAAATCATGATCATGGGTGCGTTGACACAAGCGCCCTGACATTCGACTTCTTCCCAGGACAGGTAGCCGTCTTGCGTTACCTCGAACGGATTGGGAGAAATACGCTTCTTGCAAGTTTCAATCAGATCGCCTGCACCGCGCAGCATGCAGGGTGTGGTTCCGCAAACCTGAATATGGGCCCGCTTGCCAACCGGAGCCAGTTGAAACTGCGTGTAAAAGGTTGCCACTTCAAGCACGCGGATAAGTGGCATATCCAGCATCTCTGCTACATGCTCAATGGCAGCTTTTGTCACCCACCCATCCTGCTCCTGAGCCCGCATGAGCAGAGGAATGACCGCTGAAGATTCGCGGCCTTTCGGGTAGTCTTTGATTTTCCGCTTTGCCCAGGCCGCGTTGCTGCGGTTAAAGGCAAAACTGGCGGGGTGGACTGACTCTTCAGCGAGACGACGTACGGACATGCAGATTGCGACCGAATTGTTAACAGGCTATCGCGCTTCTCTTAGCACACAGTTTTGGAAATGCCAGTCTGCCGGACCGCTACAGGCCCATATCTGCTGTTTTTTTTGTCAACAATTAGCCGGTAGCCCGTTCTACGCCTGTTTCAGCATGAATTCCATCCAGAACGGGTCTTTGCTGGCAAAAAAATTGTAGCCCTTGCGCCGAACCGTCTTCAATTTGTCAAGCCGTTGCAAGTCCTCGATTTCAGTGAACTGCCCTTCCGTCGAGCAGGCAAAAATACGCATACCCAACTGATCTTTCATGACTACCGACATCTCATGCTCCGGGTCATTGCCGTGATCTTCATAGATGATCAGTGTTTTTCCGGACAGCCAGGACTTTGCACCTTCAAGTGCCGCAATCTCCATACCTTCCAGATCGAGCTTGAGAACAACAGGTTTGTCTTTGATATCCTCATGATTCAGTCGATCCAGAGTAATTGATCTAACCTGTTCACCCACTTCACCAGCCGGCAGATCAGTCACCAGTTGGCGCTGCTCGTGTTTTTCCGTATCCGTCAGTGTGACCTGATCTCCAGATTTATTGCTGATCGCCCGGTGATGTGCATCAAACCGATTGTCGTTCAACACACGTTTGCGCATGATGTGTCCATAGCTTTCGCTTGACGCCTCAATCGCAATTGCCTTGTGGCTGCCGGCCTTTTCGGAGGAAATGCGACAGGACCAATATCCAAAATTTGCTCCACAATCCAGAAAGACATAATCAATATTTTCCCGCGCGCACCTCCGCACAAAACCTTCGATTTCCCACTCATAAGTGAACCCGGGATTGCACAGGACGCTCCAGTATTCATCACCATATGGAAACTGATAGATAGTTTCGTCGGGGAAATGCACACGAATGAATTTGTCACTGGGAAACACTTTTGCAATTCCCGCTGCAAGTTTGGAAAAGCCGGGGCGCTCAGGTGAATTGGTCACCACTGTCGCCAGTCGAAAAAATGCAAGACCTGCTCGCTCCTTCCATGAGGCTCCTTTAATAGTGCCGCTTTGCCAATCCAGATCAATCGAGGGGTCGTGTATCGAGCGCATTAGGTGCATGTCTAGGGTTTGAACAAAATTGCTCTAACCCTAGGACAAGAAACTGAACCACTGGTTAAAAACCGGGATTAGGACAACTTAATATGCACGATTATTAGGTACAGATGCGGTCGATCAACAAAACGCATTATTAAAGACTGTGCTGCCTGATCGTTCAAACGTGACAGATTATCTGTCGACTTCACCAAACACGATGTCCATTGATCCCAAAACCGCCCCAACATCAGCCAGCATATGCCCACGGCACATGAAACCCATGGCCTGAAGATGGGCAAAACCAGGAGCTCTTAATTTGCAGCGATAAGGTCTGTTACTGCCATCGGAAACAAGATAGACACCAAACTCCCCTTTGGGCGCTTCTACGGCGGCATAGACTTCACCATCGGGCACTTTGAACCCTTCCGTGTAAAGCTTAAAGTGATGGATCAGAGCTTCCATCGATTGCTTCATCTCACCGCGCTTGGGTGGAACAGCTTTACCGTCAATTGCCGATACCGGCCCCTGCCCTTCGGCAGACAGCAGTTTTTCAACGCATTGTTTTATGATTTTGGTTGATTCACGCATTTCCAGCATGCGAATCAAATAGCGATCATAATTGTCGCAATTCTTGCCGACCGGAATTTCAAACTCCAGTTCGTCATAACATCCATCCCTCTTCCCCCCCCCCCTCCCCCAGGCAGCACCCGATCCGCTGACCATTACACCTGAAAAACCCCATGCCCAGGCATCTTCCAGGGAGACAATTCCAATATCGACATTGCGCTGCTTGAATATCCGGTTTTGGGTCAACAGCGTATCGATGTCGTCGATCATTGCCGGGAACTCATCACACCAGGTGCCGATATCCTCAACAAGATCCCGGGGCAAATCCTGGTGCACCCCACCGGGACGGAAGTAAGCAGCATGCATGCGAGAGCCGGACGCACGTTCATAGAAAACCATGAGCTTTTCACGCTCTTCAAAACCCCAAAGCGGTGGTGTGAGCGCGCCAACGTCCATGGCCTGAGTTGTGATGTTCAGGAGGTGCGACAGGATACGCCCGATCTCCGAGTAGAGAACGCGGATCAATTGGCCGCGTTTTGGAACTTCCAGTCCCAATAGTTTTTCTACAGCCAGGCAGTAGGCATGCTCCTGATTCATCGGTGCCACGTAATCGAGCCGATCAAAATAAGGCATTGCCTGCAGGTAGGTTTTTTGCTCAATCAGCTTTTCCGTACCACGGTGCAACAATCCTATATGCGGATCCACTCGCTCGACAACCTCTCCATCAAGCTCAAGGACAAGACGCAAAACCCCGTGCGCCGCTGGATGTTGCGGCCCGAAATTGATGTTAAAATTGCGAATATCGACTTCCGACATAATCAGTTTGCCTTCGTTTCTTTCTCATCACCCGGCAACACATAATCTGTGCCATCCCAAGGAGAGAGGAAATCAAAATTCCGAAATTCCTGACGCAACTCAACGGGCTCGTAAACGACCCGTTTCTGTTCATCGTCGTAGCGGACCTCGGTAAATCCGGTCAGTGGGAAATCCTTCCGCAGCGGATGTCCCTCAAATCCATAATCAGTCAACAAACGACGAAGGTCCGGGTGTCCTGTGAAAAGAATACCGTACAAATCATAGGCCTCCCTTTCAAACCAGTCTGCACCTGGAAAAACTTCTACCACGCTGGGAACAGGTGAATTGGCATCGGTAGCAACACGCACCCTCACACGCATATTCTGACGCGGGCTCAATAGATGATAGACAACATCAAAACGGTTGGCTCGTTCCGGATAGTCCACACCGCAAATATCAATAATTGCCACGAACTGGGTCTGCACGTCATCGCGTAGAAATTTCAGCACCGAAACTATATTGCTTGCAGAAGTAGTCAGGTTCAGTTCTTCAATGGCGATTTCCGCCTGATCCAGCTTGTCACCGAGTTTTTCGCTCAGATAGGCCTTCAGGTCCATCAGGTCAGCTACATCCATGACCGTCTCCTATCGCTCGATGGTGCCGGTACGGCGGATTTTCTTTTGCAACATCAAAACCCCATAGAGCAATGCCTCGGCAGTGGGAGGACATCCCGGGACATAGATATCAACCGGTACAATGCGGTCACACCCACGCACCACCGAATAGGAATAGTGATAATAGCCACCACCATTGGCACAGGACCCCATGGAAATCACATAGCGGGGTTCGGGCATCTGATCGTACACCTTGCGCAATGCCGGTGCCATTTTATTGGTCAGCGTGCCCGCTACAATCATGACGTCAGACTGACGCGGTGAAGCGCGCGGGGCGAAGCCGAAACGCTCGGCATCATAGCGAGGCATGGACAACTGCATCATTTCTACTGCGCAGCAGGCCAAACCAAAGGTCATCCACATCAATGAGCCTGTACGGGCCCAGTGAATCAGGTCGTCGGTTGACGTAACAATAAAGCCCTTGTCCGCCAGTTCGTCATTGATCTCGCCAAAAAACGGGGAGTCATTGCCAACAGGTTGTCCGGTCGCCGGGTCAATAACCCCTTTGGGGGTCGGAGCAATAAGCGTGGATGACGTATCTTGCATGAAATTGTCTTTCAGTTGAATTCCGGTTGATCATCATTGAGGATCAATCCCACTCCAACGCGCCTTTCTTCCATTCGTATATGAAGCCGATGGTCAATATGCCCAAAAACACCATCATCGACCAAAAACCAAACCAACCAAGTCCACCAAAGCTGACCGCCCACGGGAAGAGGAATGCAACTTCAAGGTCAAAAATAATAAACAGGATAGCAACGAGGTAAAACCGCACATCGAATTTCATTCGCGCATCATCAAATGCATTGAACCCGCATTCATATGCAGAGAGTTTTTCGTCATTCGGCTCTCGATAGGCAACAATAAACGGCGCTATCAGCAGCGCCAGGCCAATAGCCAGAGCGACGCCCATGAATATCAACACGGGTAAATAGGACAGAAGCAATTCTTGCATTTCAGGCTCCCACAATCTGTTACGGGAAGCGATAGCCGAGCGCGGATTGCAAAGCAAGTTTGCATTCGGATTCTGCATTGGATTTTAGTCGACACAGCCTGCTTTTTTAAACCGTTTGCACGAGTTGAAAAAATCTCGACTTTTTATCGCCAAATCTTCTTGACTTACATTCTTCCTATCCGTATTGCGTCTGTCGACCCGAAGGACCAACCATCCTTCGACCCACGCGGGTGTAGCTCAGTTGGTTAGAGTGCCGGCCTGTCACGCCGGAGGTCGCGAGTTCGAGTCTCGTCACTCGCGCCACTTTTCCTCGGAATGGTGGACTATTTTGCCGCTAGGCAGTTTTAATGGGCGATTAGCTCAGTTGGTAGAGCGCTTCGTTTACACCGAAGATGTCGGCAGTTCGAGTCTGTCATCGCCCACCATTGAAACTGCCGACTGATATGTTGCGCATCCAGTTAAATTGAACATCTTCGTCGGGATCCGGAGCACCTGTCAGTGTTTTGCCCGCGGCTAAGTTCTCTAAACCGCTTGCTGCAGCTTCAAGCGACACTTGTTCCGCGGGGCCGGTTGCTGTTTGATCTGATCCGACCAACAACTCGGCGGATAGCGGTGGAAAAATTGCCATGAGCCTTTTCAGACAATTACAGCAACTTCACTCGGCGGGCACCCCCCTACGCATTGGTGTGATCGGTGTTGGCAAATTCGGGACCATGTTTCTTGCCCAGGCGGCACGTCTCCCTGGTGTTCATGTTGTGGGTGTGGCCAATCTGTCGGTTGAGGACGCTCGCTCCAATCTTGAACTGGCCGGTTGGACCAGCAATCAGTTTTCGGCTGCTTCAATTGATCAGGCTCTGGCGCAGGGTTCGACCCACGTTGGCGATAATGCGGACTTGTTGATCAACGCCCCCGGTATTGACATCCTGATCGAATGCACCGGCGATCCGGTGATTGCTGTCGATCATATTGTGCGTGCGTTCGAATCTGGCAAACATGTAATCAGCGCAACCGTCGAAGCCGATGCAGTGTGTGGAGCTGAACTTGCCCGTCGCGCAACCCAAAATGGCGTAATTTACTCAATGGCCTACGGAGACCAGCCCGCCATGGTCTGCGAACTGGTGGACTGGGCCAGAACCTGTGGCTTTGAAGTTGCCTCCGCCGGACGCGGCCACAAATGGAACCCTGACTATCGGTTTTCAACACCAGACACGGTCTGGAATCACTGGGGCTTGACGGCCGAACAGGCTGAACGCGGTCGGCTCAATCCTAAAATGTTCAATTCATTTCTCGATGGTACAAAACCCGCTATTGAATCAGCAGCCATTGCGAATGCCTGTGGGTTGGATGCTGCTGATCAGGGTTTGATTTATCCACGCGGGTCAATTGACGATTTGCCCAGTCTGATGCGTCCACAGGCTGACGGCGGGACACTTTCAAAACCGGGACTTGTCGAAGTGCTCAACAGTCTCAATCCCGATGGGTCGGAAATCGATTACAACATACGAATGGGAGTGTGGGTCAATGTAAAGGCCAATACCGACTATCAACGCCAGTGTTTTGAAGAATACAAGGTGAACACTGATGAGAGCGGGCAATATTTCTGCGCCTATAAGAGATGGCACCTGATTGGACTCGAACTGGGCATGTCGGTTGCCGCGATTGGTCTTCGCAAGGAACCCACCGGTGTCGCAGATTCTTTTCGTGCCGACGTTGTGGCGGTTGCCAAACGTGATCTGAAAGCCGGTGAAATGCTGGATGGTGAGGGTGGATACACCGTAGCTGGCCAATTGCGTCCAAGCGCGATCTCTGTACCGATGGGGGCCCTGCCCCTCGGCCTGACCGGAAATATCAAACTGAAAAACGACGTTAGCACTGATCAAATTTTGACCTATGCCGATGTCGAACTGGATGAAACTCTGACAGCAGTAAAACTGCGCCGAAAAGTCGAAGGTCTGATTGGCTGATTGTTCGGCAAACAAATTCAAGGGAGAAGAATAGTGAATCAACCACGCGTGGGAATAATTGGTTTGGGTATCATGGGCATGGCCTATGCAAAAAATCTCTTGAAGGCCGAAATTGAGGTCTGCGGATATGACATTGCAATTGAACGCTGTCACGAACTGGAAAATCATGGTGGCATTGTTTTGGACTCTATTGCGGCGATGGGTCAGGCCTGTGATGTGGTTCTCGTGGCGCTGGCGTCTGTCAAGGCTCAGACCAACAGCATTGAGGCGTTGAGCAAGGTTCTTGGACCTGACCACGTTGTTTGTGAAATGGGCACTTTCTCATTGCAACAAAAAATGGAAACCCAGTCCATCCTTGCCCCGTGCAGATCGAAAGTCCTTGACTGTCCAGTCAGTGGGACAGGTGCCCAGGCGGCAAAAGGAGATTTATCTGTTTATGTCAGTGGCGATAAATCCGCTGCTGAAATTGTCGCTCCGGTCTTCCAGGCTCTTGCAAGAGACATTCGCTATGTAGGTGAGTTTGGAACCGGCACAAAGCTTAAGTTTGTGGCCAATCTTCTGGTGACCATTCACAATCTTGCTGCAGCTGAATCCCTGCAACTGGCCAAAAGTTCAGGTCTCGATCTTTCAATGGTGTATGATGCTATTTGCGCAGGTGCTGGAACTTCACGCATGTTTGAAGTGCGTGGACCAATGATGGTTGCCGACCACTATGAACCCGCGACCATGACAATGGAGGTCTACATGAAAGACCTGCAACTCATCTTGGACCATGCGAGGGACGTAAACTGCGCCACACCGTTGATGTCGGCGAGCCTGCCGTTTTACATCGCGGGTCTGGCACAGGAACGCGGTCATGAGGATACAGCAGCGCTATACGGGATCCTGGATCAACTCTCAAAACCGGCTACATCAACCTGAATTAATTATCTGTAGTCAGCACAGCGCAATCAGATTTGCTATCCAAACATGGTGTTTGGCAGAAACAGCGCGATTTGTGGAAACAGCACCAGCAAGATTACGCAGGCAAACATGGCAAACCAGAATGGCCATATACCCCTGAAGATCACCGATAGCGGCACATCCGGCGCTATTCCCTTGACCACAAAGACATTGACGCCGACTGGTGGAGATATCAGCCCCATCTCCAGAACGATCACCATCAGCACACCAAACCAAACCATATTGATTCCCAGCGGTTCTAATATGGGTTGCAGCAAGGG
>JBPCWM010000330.1:0-6760 GCA_051009515.1 Rhizobiaceae bacterium
TCGTTTTGGAACCCAGAAGATTGGCCGCCCGAGCTGCGGCCCAGCGAATGGCCCCTTTGTTGGGCGAGAAATTGGGAGAAACGGTTGGATACCGGGTGCGGTTCGACAGTCGGATCGGCGCTCGCACACGAATTGAAGTCGTGACCGAAGGTGTGTTCACCCGGATGCTTATGGAGGATCCAGGGCTGGAATCAGTCGCCATAGTTGTATTTGATGAGTTTCATGAACGCAGTCTTGATGGCGACCTTGCTCTTGCTCTCTGCCTGGACCTGCAAGCGGGTTTGCACGATGACCTGCGGCTGCTGCCGATGTCGGCAACGCTGGATGGTGCTGCTGTCGCTGATTTGCTGGATTGCGCCATTATTGAATCTCAAGGCCGAAGCTATCCTGTCGAAATTCTTTATCGTGAAAGAAGGCCAAACGGCCGGATAGAAGCTGCAGTTTGTGATGCAGTAATTGATGAATTTGCGCGACCAGAGACATCCAATATTCTGGTCTTTCTTCCCGGTCAGGGTGAAATTGAACGCACGGCCAGCCAGTTGGAAAACCGACTGCCGTACGATGTAGAACTGCACAGGCTCTATGGTGCCTTGCCGCAAAAATTTCAGGATGCTGCGATTGCTCCGCCTTTGGAGAAGCGGCGCAAGCTGGTCTTGTCGTCAGCGATCGCAGAAACCTCACTCACCATTGAAGGCGTAACCACCGTGATTGACAGCGGGCTTGCAAGGCTTCCGGTCTTTGAACCCGCAACCGGATTAACGCGGTTGCAAACCGTGCGTGCATCGCAGGCATCTGTTGCCCAAAGGGCAGGGCGTGCCGGTCGGCTGGGGCCGGGTCGTGCTGTTCGACTTTGGCGCGCGGAGCAGACTGCTGCTCTGCCTGCCCATGCACCACCCGAGATTGCAAATGGTGATCTGACCACATTTATCCTGGCCCTATCTGATTGGGGCGTGCGTGACCCCGCGCAGTTGAGATGGCTGGACAGCCCCCCGTCTCCTGCAATCGCAGAAGCTCAAAATCTATTGACCAGTCTGGGAGCGTTGGGAGCTGACAAGGCGCTCACCGCCCACGGTCGATCATTGATCCGTTTGCCTCTGCCTGCTCGACTGGCCCATATCGTTTTGCAGGCCTCATGCTTGTCGAAACCGGCTGCCAGCAAGGCCGCTCTCTTGTGTCTACTTGTCCAGGAGCGGGGTGCAGGTGGCGAATCCATTGATCTGGATGAAAGGTTTGCAAAGGTTGCAGCCAGCGGGAAGGGGCACGGCGGCAGATTATTGAAACTGGCAAGCTCAATAGCAAGGCGGGCAGCCGAAGCCCAAGACAAGGATGGTTTGGCTATCACTCAAGCCTCGACGCATGACGATCCGCAACCGGGGGCTGGTACCTTGCTGGCAGTTGGATACAAGGACCGGATCGCGCAAAGGCGAGGCCAGGGGCCCAACGGCACCATCAGATATAAATTGACCAATGGTCGCGGGGCTGAACTGGATGCGGTATCGCATTTGGCAACGCATGAATTTCTGGTTGTGCTGGACATGATTGGCCGTGCCGGTGCTGCCCGGATCTTGTCAGCCGTTGCGTTGGACAGGGCGCAACTAAATGACATTTTTGGTGATGAATTTAAGCAACAGACCACCATTTCGTTTGATCCCAAAACCGGGCAGTTGGACGCTTTTCGGACAATCCGCTTTGGAGAACTGGAGCTCGGCAAGCCCGAAAGGATAAAGATCTCCGGGCGGCAGGCTGTTCCTGCACTGTTGGACGCAGTGCGCGATCATGGTTTGTCAATATTACCCTGGAGGGACACCGATCGCCAGTTGAGAGAGCGGTTGCTGATACTCCACAAGCATATCGGTGAGCCGTGGCCCGATCTTGGAGATCAAAACCTGCTCGACAGTCTTGGTGACTGGCTCAAGCCATTTTTGATGAACGCCACCTCTTTGCAAGACCTCGCCGGTAGCGCGATTTCCAACGGTCTGATGATGCTGGCCGGGCACCCAGCGATGACCGAGTTGGACAGGCTTGTGCCAACCCACTTCACTGCGCCAAGCGGCAGCCGAATAAAGCTCGACTATCAAGCCGCTGCAGTTGTGCTGAGGGTTCGTCCGCAGGAATTGTTTGGCCTGGACAGCCATCCCTGTGTGCTGGACGGGAAAGTGCGGCTCGACATCGAGATTCTATCTCCAGCGGGTCGACCAATCCAAATCACGCAGGACTTGCCCGGCTTTTGGCGTGGAAGCTGGCGTGATGTGCGCTCAGAAATGCGCGGTCGATATCCAAAACATCCCTGGCCGGAAGATGCACTATCAGCAATACCTACAGCACGTTCCAAACCACGGGGTAAGTCCGGTTAGTCGGGGTCCGGTGCTGCGTCAAAATTTCTAAAGCTGTTCCTGATCATTCCTGCTAAGGAACGCGTCGTGTGGGGTTGCGCATCGGGAGAGACGAAATGCCGGAAGAAGTACTCCAGTCAAAGAGCCGTGAACAGGTGCTGATCCGCCTGGATACGTTTATCCGCCTTCGCTGGTATGCGATTATCGGTCAGGCCGGGGCCATTTTCTTTGTTGCATTCTATCTCCAGTATCCCATCGAATGGGAAGTCTGTATGATCCTGATTGCCGTGTCTGCCGGTTTGAACGTCATGCTGAACAGGCTCTACAAGGCCAGCCACCGTCTGCCAGGCCGCGGGGCGCTGATGCTGCTGTCATTTGATGTTTTGCATTTGGGGATGTTGCTTTTCATAACCGGTGGTCTGCAAAACCCCTTTTCGATTTTGCTCTTGGCCCCGGTGATTGTTGCAGCGGCCTCACTGCATCACACCAAGATATTGATTCTTGGATCATTGACTATTGTGGTCATCACGGTTTTGGCCGTTCTTCACCTTCCATTACCTTGGGACCCGCAGACACCATTGCGTATTCCACTGCTCTATAATGTGGGGGTGTGGGTGGCCATTGTCTGCACATTGGCATTCACCGCTATATATGCCTACCGTGTGGCGGAAGAGGCCCGCAAACTGGCCGATGCGCTTGCTGCGACCGAACTTGTCCTTCAGCGCGAGCAGTATTTGTCAGAACTGGATGGTCTGGCCGCTGCAGCGGCCCACGAACTAGGGACGCCGCTGGCCACGATTGCTCTTGTTTCCAAGGAAATGCTACATGCGCTTCCAGATGACAGCAGCCTTCGGGAAGATGCGATATTGTTGCGGTCACAAGCCCAGCGATGTCGCGATATTTTGCAGAAGCTGAAATCACTTACCAGCGAAGATGAAAGCATTATCGGCAATCAACGACTGGATGCTCTCATAGAGGAAGAGGTTGAACCGTTGCGTGATTTCGGAGTTGAAATCGAGGTTCACAAATCTGGCGCGGATGACCGCATGCCTGTCATGAATCGCAACCCCGGTATCCATTATGGTTTGGGTAACATCATTGACAATGCTGTGGATTTTGCCAGTGAGAAGGTGGTTGTCGCCATGCATTGGGACGATCAATTCGTGCGTGTTCAGGTCAGCGACGACGGGCCGGGGTTTTCACCTTCCCTGCTCGCCCATTTGGGGGAGCCATTTGTTTCAGCCCGCAATCCCAAAAACGGACAGCGCAAACGCGGTCTGGGATTGGGCGTGTTTATTGCCAAGACCTTGTTGGAGCGCAGCGGGGCGGAAGTGTTTTTCAAGAACAATGTTGGACAGGCTCCTCATCTCAATGGCGCCTGTGTAGAACTGGTCTGGCCAAAGGAAAAGCTGGAAGTTGGATTGATCAACTGAAACTCATTAAAATCCTTGCCAAGCCTTGCTTTATGGGTGCGACGTTACGGCACGACATTGGAGTCGTCGTTTTGGCAATTGTTCTTGTATAGTACGAGACGAGAAACTGGTAACGGAATGTGACGACCATGGAAACAACAAGTGTTGAACAGCTTAGTGATGTGGCCCCCAACTTGCTTTTGGTCGATGATGACCGCCCGTTTTTGCAGCGACTGGCACGGGCGATGGAGTCGCGAGGGTTCAAGGTAACGACCGCAGAGACTGTCAGTGACGGCATTGCCCATGTGAATAGCCAGCTGCCGGATTACTGTGTAGTTGACATGCGTCTGGACGATGGCAACGGTCTGGATGTGGTTGGCGTGTTGCAGGACAAGCAGGCGGATACGCGCGTCGTTGTGCTTACCGGTTATGGAAATATTGCAACTGCTGTGACCGCTGTGAAGCTCGGGGCAATTGATTATCTGGCTAAACCGGCTGATGCGGATGACGTGTTTTCTGCCTTGATGCAGAATCCAGAAGACAAGGCCGATCCTCCGGAAAACCCGATGTCTGCCGACCGTGTCAGATGGGAACATATTCAACGGGTTTATGAATTGTGCGATCGCAATGTGTCTGAAACCGCGCGGCGCCTGAACATGCACCGGCGCACACTTCAGCGCATTCTGGCAAAGCGCGCACCTCGCTAGATTGTTTTAGCCCGCGGTTGCGCCATCAGTCCTGAAACCTGGTGCTGTCAACGCCTGCATAGGAGCAACACCTGGCCAGGCGAAGAGCACTCGCGCGAGCAAAGGTGAGATGCAGTTTTTTGCGGATTGCTGGGGTTGGTTTTTCTGCTTCGCATGTGCGCAGGAGTTCCGCACCATGGCTATCTGCAATGATGAATCCTGCATCAGATGGAAAAATATCAACTGGAACATCAGCCAGGGTCGCAAAGTACAATTCGTCGCAATAGGCACGATATTCCTGCCACTTGGAATCGGCTTTCATATCTGCGATGGAAGACTTTATCTCGACAATGCAAATCTGGCCCTTTGCTGACAGCGCAACCAGATCAGCCCGCCTGCCAGTGGGCAAGGTGAGTTCCGGCAAGGTGGCCCATCCTGCTTCTGCAAAGTAGCGCTCAACGCCACTGCGTATGGCCAAAGCTCGTGCGGACTGTCGACCGTCTACAAATGGATTATCAGCGTCAAGTGTTACGATCGGCAAGGTGACCTCGGCAGAAGTTCACGTATTGTTCTGCACAAAAAACCATTGCAGGTCAGCGATGTCAAATGCTACATTAATATCACAGTGGCCAGAATTGTTTCTCACAAGCAATTGTGAACATGAGTAAGCGTTGAGTGATTTCCGGCTAACCGCTAAACATGGTTAATTGTGACTGAAATGCGGCAACCAATTTCAAGTCGGATCAGGAATTTTCCCACTGATGTGAAGCCATGTTGCACAAGTCCAGGTTTGGTTAGAGGCAATGCGCAGGATTATGGAATTGAGAACAAGGCACTTGAAAAAAATGGTGTCCGCCATCGTGGTGATGGCAGCGCTTGTCATTGCGGGATGTTCATCTACGTCGAGCACAACTTATGGCTATGTTGCTCCGTCAATCACGTCGATCACGGCCAAAAAGAAAGAAGCGTCCAAGGCGGTTAGCACAGCCCGGAAGAAGTTGCGCACCGCACAGCGTAAGCTGGACAAGCTACAACGCCAGATTGTTCGTGATGAACGGCGATTGAAGCGCAAGAAGCTGTCCAAGCGCACACGCGTGAGACTTGAATCCAACGTGGCGAAGCGCAAGAAAGCAGTGCGCACAGCTAAACGCGATGTCAGAAATGCCACGCGTGTTTATAATCGGTCCGTGCGTGTCGAAAGGCGGGCCACAAGGTCGCTGGAAACGGCGCAGCGGCGCAAGAAAGCTACTGATCGCAGAAGAGCCGCAGCAGAGCGGAGCAAGGCTGATTTGCAGGCACGACAATCGGCCAATAGCGGGACCGCAAGACAATCCAGCACTTCAGCATTTGTTGGTGGATTATTTGGTTTTGGCCGCTCACGTTCCGGCGGTGTCAACCTCAATGACTACAAGGCCAGGACTGATAATGGGTTCAGACTGGCAGCCATACCTGTCAATAAAATGGACAAGCGCTTGCTGCGCCAGCAGGTGAACTACCGCACCCGCCATAAAGTGGGCACCATTATTGTCGACCCGCGATCCAAGTATCTTTATTTGGTTCAACCCGGTGGCAAGGCCATGCGCTATGGCATTGGAGTCGGCAAGGCGGGGTTTGAGTGGTCTGGATCAGCCCATATCGGTTGGAAACAGAAATGGCCCAAGTGGACACCTCCGGCGGAAATGATTGCCCGTCGTCCCTCCCTGGCCAAATGGGGTGTCAAGAATGGCGGCATGCCAGGAGGAACCAGTAATCCATTGGGAGCACGTGCATTGTATCTCATGCAGGGTGGCAAAGACACGCTTTATCGCCTGCATGGAACTCCGGAATGGAACTCAATCGGCACGGCGGCATCATCGGGCTGTATCCGGTTGATGAATCAGGACGTCATCGATCTCTATAATCGTGTTCCTAATGGGGCGAAGGTTATCGTTCTTTCCTAGGTTGATGAACGAACCGGGTTGTCGCTTGTTTAGTTGGTAGAGGCTGCATTCAGCCCGCTCTACCAGGGAAGTTGTGCCGTCGGGAGGGAATTGGTGCGGGAATCGAATTAAGCATCAAAACACGCTTGCATTTCCCTGACCAACTCTTTACCACAGCGCTGTTGCGGCGGTTTGGCCCGTCGTTGGTATCGCACCCGTAGCTCAGCTGGATAGAGCACCAGACTACGAATCTGGGGGTCGGGCGTTCGAATCGCTCCGGGTGCACCAATTATTTCAATGACTTAGACAAATCATGAGCTTCCTTTCCCATTCTGTGGTCACACTGTGGTCACAACGGCGGATGTTTTTGCCCTCTCGGGCGTCAAAAAAATACAGGAATGGTCGAATGG
>JBPCWM010000331.1:0-19735 GCA_051009515.1 Rhizobiaceae bacterium
AAGCTGGTTCGCATGCCAAGAAAAATACCTGCAATTGCGACTACCGCGAGAGACAGGGCCATGGCCAACCCATAGACATGACGCTTGTTCAGGCCCATCAATTGCGCAACATCCTGATTGTCGGAAACTGCGCGGAAGGCCCGACCAAGCGCGGTGCGGTAGAAGATGAACTGCAATCCGGCAATTACAATCACGGCAGTGACAAACATGAGAACCGGCAGCAGGCCAACTGACACACCCCCGATATTGGCGCTGGCTGTCTCCAGCGCACCTGAATCCATCTTTTGCGGGTCTGCCGAATAAATTTCCAGCAGCGCATTTTGAATGATAACCGACAATCCAAACGTCACCAGAAGTGGCGGCAGGATATCATCGCTTAGTGTATTGTTGAGTACTACCCGTTGCAGGACATAGCCTACAACCGCCATGATTGGCACCACAATCAGCAGTGCCACGAGGGGATAAAGACCAAGGGTCGTGGCGATGGTCAGCCCCAGATAGGCCGCCAGGATAATCAAATCACCATGAGCAATATTGACCAGTCGCATGACGCCAAAGATCAATGACAGACCGGCCGCGATCATGGCATAAAGCCCGCCGAGCAAAACACCCTGTACGATTGAGTTGATCCAATCCATCTGCGCTATACCCCGAAATAGGCGCGAGATATTTCCTCGCGTGATTTGCTGCCGGATTCGCCTTCCAGCGATACCCGACCTTCCTGAAGACAGTAAAAGCGGCTGGAAACGGAGAGCGCTTTTGATATGTCCTGTTCAACGATCACCGCGCTCATTCCACCACCTACAATCGCTGGAAGCGCATCATAGATTGATTTGATCACAACCGGGGCAAGCCCGAGACTCACCTCGTCCAGCAATAGCAGCTCGGGATTGGCCATCAGCGCCCGACCGATTGCGACCATCTGTTGCTGACCACCGGAAAGGGAAGTGGATTCCTGATCCTTGCGCTCCTGCAGGACGGGGAACAATTCATAGACCTTGCCAAGCGACCACGATCCTCGTCTTCCCACCTGCCCACCGATGATGAGGTTTTCCTCCACCGACAATGAAGGGAACAACTGGCGTCCTTCAGGAACCAATGCTATGCCGCGTTCGGCCACTTCATCCGCGCGCAGAGCACCAATTTCTTCGCCGCGAAAGACAATCTGACTGGCACCGTTTTGCATGAGCCCGCTGATAGACCGCATTAAGGTGCTTTTGCCCGCCCCGTTGGAGCCAATGATCGCAATCACCTCGCCCTGCGCAACCGTAAAGTTCACGCCAAAAAGTGCCTGGAAATCTCCGTAATGGGCGTTCAGCCCAACAACCGACAGGTCGATCTCAGCCATGGGCTTCCAACTCTCCGTCGACTTCTATGCCCAGGTAAATTTCCTGGACTTCCTTGCTCGCCATGATTGCATTGGGTTCACCGTCCGCTATCAATCGTCCGAAATCGATCACGGCGAGCCGGTCCACGACCGCCAACAGGGCGTGTACAACATGTTCAATCCAGATGATGGAAATACCGCTTTTATGGATTGACTTGATTGTGTTCACCAATGAAACGCATTCGGCTTCCGTCAAACCGCCTGCAATTTCATCCAGCAACAGCAATTTCGGCTTGGCACAGAGGGCACGGGTCAGTTCCAGTCGCTTGCGGTCAAGCAAGGTAAGCGACCCGGCAAGGGTGTTGGCTTTGTCCAACAGACCAGTTTCTTCCAAAATATCCAGACATTGGGTTTCCGCTGCGTGGCCGGATAGTCCTGCGCCTTGAGTTGCCGCGACAAGGGCATTTTCAAAAACGCTGAGCCCCCCAAAGGGTTGCGGCACCTGAAAGCTGCGTGCAATCCCCGCCCGACACCGTTGCGCAGCGCTCTGGCGAGTCATGTCGGTACCGAGGAATTCAATTTTCCCCGAATCGGAAGATAGCGTGCCGGTTATCAGGTTGAATAATGATGTCTTACCCGCACCATTGGGACCAATGATGCCCAGCGCCTCGCCCTGTTGGACTTCAATGCAGGTGTTGTCAGCAACAAGAATTGCACCAAACGCTTTCGACAAGTTATCCAGTTTGAGAATTGTTGTCATGAAGTGGTTGGCTGTGTTGGCTTGAGTACTGTGGATGTGGGGAGATAGTTTCGTTTCGGCGGGGTTGAATGCCCCGCCGAATCACGCAATTAAAGCAGCTTGAGTTCACCTGTCATCGGTATGTTTGGCGCTGCGGAATTGGCAACGATCTTCAGGTCGAACTTGTCACCCTCTTTCTGCCATTGGCCGGAAACGAGCGGTGTTTTGGACACGTTCTTCACCGGTCCGCTTGACCAGTCAACCGGGCCGACCATCGTATCCAGCTTGGTGCCGGCAATCGCGGCCACGATGGCTTCGGGACTTTCAAGATCTTCCGACCGTGAAACCACATCGGCTACCACTTCAAACAGAGCATGGCGGAAGCCGATGGGCTGGGTCCATTGCTTGCCTGTTTCCTTGGTATATCCGGCGGCAAGATCACCTGCAGAAATGCCTGTCAGAGACGAAGAAAACGGATGGTTGGGCGACCACCACACTTCAGAAGTCAGACCGTTCCCACGATCTCCAAGGGAATCGATGACCGATGGGAACAGAAGGGCCTTACCAATCGTCACAATCTTCGGATTAAAGCCCTGTTGAGCGGCTTGTGACCAGAACGTTGCAAAATCTGGCGGGATCATCACACCGGTGACGATTTCACAACCAGCATTCTTGAAGGCTTGAATCTGACTGGAGAAATCATCGCTAAGCGGCTGATAGCGACCCGGGTCGGTCAGTTCGTAGCCTGCAGCGGCAAATGGCTTCGGCAGGCCAAGTTCCGCATCTCCCCAGGCATTGCCATCCGCGTCATTGGGGAACAGTCCACCGACTTTTTTAGTCACGCCGGACTTGCCCCACATGTCTAGGAAAGCACCGATAACGTCTTCCAGACCCCAGAAAAAGTGGAATGTGTTTTCAAATCCCTCAGCAGGATTGCCATTGCGCCCAAAGAAATAAGGCTGCCATGGGCAATCGGTAGTGATGCAGGGGGTGCCATTGACTTCCGCCTGGTCTGCCACCGGGTTGGTCGTGTCGGGTGTCGCAGCAGCGGTGATGATGTCGACTTCTTCGCCGAGCAGGAGTTCGGAGGCCACTTCTGACGCCCGGTTTGGGTTGGACTGGCTGTCGCGTGTGATGATTTCGATATTCCAGCTCTTGCCGTTATTTGCGACACCACCGGCAAATTTCTCCATCAAACCCTTGATGATGAAGTCATCGGCTTCGGCAAAGCCCGCCAGCGGACCGGTTTTGGGACTTACATATCCAACCTTGATGGTTGGATCGGCTGCATAGGCGCGAGTCGAGCGCAATATGGCAGGGGCTGCAAGTGCCCCGCCGGTAATGGTTAAAAACCGGCGGCGGTTCAAATCTGTATAGTTACGGTTCATGGTCTTCCTCCCAGTGGTCGCCGGAATTGGCCCGGCATTTTCTTTCAGTTCTCCAGCAGGCCTGCCACATGTTTCAGATAGGCAGGCACTTTTTCACGTAGCTCTTTGGCCTCTTCTTGCGTCCAGGTGCGAAATCCCTCACCAGATTTCATACCAAGCTTCCCGCTTTCGACAAGTTGTTGCAAATAGGGGGACGGCCCCTGCCTGCTTTCCAGATCGAACAATACATTTTCATGGATGTCCAGCGTCAGGTCTGTGCCAACCAGATCGGCATTTTCCAGCGGACCGAGAACGGCCAGACGGCGACCGAAACTGGCCTTGATAACCGTATCGACCGCGCGGGCATCACAAATTCCGTTTTCCACCAGACTGATCGCCTCGCGCCACAATGCATGTTGCAGCCGATTGCCGATAAAACCCGGGACATCCTTTTCCACCCGCACGGGTGTTTTCCCGGCGCCATCCAGCAAAGCTGTCATGGCGGTCATTGAATTCTCATCTGTCCAGGGCGTCTTGATCACTTCCACGAGTGGAATCATGTGAGGCGGGTTCCACCAGTGGGTACCCAAGGCGCGGTTTCGCGTGTTCAAACCTTCCATGATCAGGCTGATCTGGATAACCGATGTATTGGACGCCAGCACACAAGTTTGCGGCGCATGGTCTTCAATCTCGGCAAAAATCTTCTGCTTCAATGGCAATTTCTCTGGCGCAGCCTCAAACAGGAAATCAGCATTATGGACTGTTTCAGGTACGTTTTCTTCAAGGCGGATGCGTTTCATGCAGGAATGTGTTTCCTGCTCATTTGCACCGATGGTGGCCAGACTTGCACGGACACGTTCTGTCAAACTGTGGCGTGTTGTTTCATCAGGATCAGAAATAGCGACCTGATGACCAGCCCGTGCCATGACCAATGCGATACCATGGCCCATAAGGCCCGCCCCAATCACAGCAATGTTCTTGGCTGGTTTGGTCATCAGCCAGCCGTATACCCGCCGTCGGCATAAAGGATATGCCCGGTGTAGAAGTCACTTGCCCTGGATGACAAAAACAGCAATGGCCCGGCCAGATCTTCGGGCTCACCCAATCGACCTTTTGGCACACGGGAGAGAAATCCGGCGCGGACGGTTTTAGCCTTTTCGCTGTCTTCAAACATCCATGCCGTTAGTGGTGAGCGGAAGACCGTGGGTGCAATCGCGTTGACCGTAATGCCTGTTGGTCCCAATTCACAGCCCAGCGCCTTGGTCATGCCATCGACTGCGGCCTTGGAAGCGCAATAGGCGGTGTAGCCTGCTGGATGCCCCAGCAAACCGCGGGCGGACGAAACCAGCACGATCTTGCCACCATTGCCCTGTGCCTTCATCTGACCCGCCGCAGCGCGGGCGATGAGCCAGCTCTGTGTGACATTGGCATCCATCACATCAGTGAATGTGTCCGGTTCCATGTCATTGATCAGGGCGACCTTGTTCATACCGGACGCCACCACAAGAATATCCAGACTGCCAAAAGTGGTGACCGCGTCATCAACCAGTTTTTGACAGGTTTCCTCATCATTGGGACGAGCATTGATGGCCAGTACTTCGGCGCCGGCATCCTTGCATTCTTCTTCAATTTCCGAGAGGGCTTCGGCATTGCCAGCAGCCAGAACCAACCTGCATCCCGCACCTGCCAATACCCGCGCAGCGACCATGCCGAATGCACCCGATGCGCCGGTAATCAGCGCGACCTTGCCCTTGACCTCGAACATTGCAAGCGGGTTGGTAATATCTGAACCAGTCATGCGGTATCCTTTCGCGGTGGGTTTGGGCCAATCAGCTTTTCGGCGGATAAGGCATTATCACCATCATGGTGCAAACATCATTGCGTCGGTTTTCGATTGTGCGCACTTCGTTGGGCGCAATTGTGCAGGAATCGAATTTCCCCAAAACCGTGTCTTTGCCATCAATCGTCACCGTCATCTCACCGTCAATGACGACATAGACCTTTTCGAAGGGCGTGGAATCCGGCCCTGCACCGCCGCCTGGCAGAAACTGGCTGAACCCCACCCACTGGTTTTCAGGACCGCCTTCGGCAAATCCCTGGAGACGAAGCCCGGTTACATCCCAGTGATTTGGGGCTTCGTATTTTTCAACATCTGCAAAGCGATTGACCAACATGGCTTTAAAAATCCTCGCCCGGTTCGATGCGATACTTTTGACCTTTGTCCAACATGGCCACCAGGCGAATGATGCAGCCATCTCCACGGTCCCAGTTCCAAGGGAAGAATGCGAATGTGCAGCGTTTTCCGGTCAGGGCGTCAATATCACCCCCAACATTTTCAATGCCAAGAATTCCTTCAGAAAACAGTTTGTTATGAACCGGCTCCCACTCAGGAAAGGCATCGCGCCAATCCACACCACCGGACCATTCAAAATATTCCTGTTCCAGATGAGGCATGATCGGACCGTTGCGCTGTGGGCCGATGGCCGTGGCGAGAGGATGGTCGTTTGCCTGGGTATCATGTCCAACAACCTTGACGCCTTTTTCGATCATCCAGTCGGCGGCCGATGGCACAAGTCCGGGGCAATAGGCGAAATAATCGCCATCTTCATAATGTTTGTGCCAGCCAGTATTGATAATCAACACATCACCCTTGCGGATTGCATGGCCACAGGCTTTCTCCAGATCATCACCTGTAATCTGTTCCCATTTTTTCTTTGGAACTGAAACAACAAGTCCGGTGCCGAAGAAATGGGGCAGGGGAACCTCGTCGATAAACGGTGTGCCCTGAACTACGTGAGCCGGAGCGTCAATATGTGTAGTCACGTGCATGGTCGTGGTGATGGTCTGACTCAACACGCCGGACTTGGCCATATAATGTTTGCGTTCGATTGCGACGTCCTGAAAGTATGGCCAGTTCGGGCACTGGAAACCGTAGCGGTGGCTGAGATTATAAAATTCCAGCCCCATGTCATTGTCGATATTATCCTGAAATTCAATTCCGCGAACTGTGATTGTCATTTGCCGCTCCTCCTGTTGCCTCGGCCTGCAGCCGCGGGTCCGACCATTAATGTGTTGGGGACAGGCCCCGTTGCCGCAGCACGTTATGACTGTATTGCATTGTAGTCAAGTAAGTGTTTTAGTGTACCGCATTGTGGGTATAATCTTGTGAATTATCGAAAAGCAGGTGGAAGTCTTGGACAAGGAGGCGAATGAAGGGCGGACGCGCCGCGGTCAGGGCATTCAGGTGATTGCCCGCGCTGCGGCCATTTTACGAACTTTGCGCGACAGTCCTTCCGGTCTCAGCCTTGGCCAAATTGCCACAAAGGTCGATCTGCCGCGTTCTACCGTTCAACGCATTGTGGGTGCTTTGCAGGAAGAGCGCCTGGTTGGTTCCTCACGGGGTGAAGGTGGCTTGAGGTTGGGCGCAGAAATCCATTCCATGGCTCGCAATGCGCGCCACGATATTCTTGAAACCTGTCAGCGCGTCCTGTCAGAACTATCAGAAAAAACGGGAGAAACGGTTGATTTGGCGGTATTGCGCGGTGGCAATATGGTGTTTTTGGATCAGGTACCCGGCAAACACAGATTGCGGACTGTTTCATCCGTGGGCGAGGCCTTTCCGCTAACGACCACTGCCAATGGACGGGCGGCCCTGGCACAACTGGATGACAGCCGCATGCTCAAACTGGCCAATGAAGAATGGGTGCAGATGCAGGTGCCACCGCATCTGGCTGTATTCATGGATGTGATTTCTTCCATTCGATCCAGCGGGCTTGCCTATGATCTCGATGAACATACATCCGGAATCAGTGCCATCGGTTTTGCATTTGCCGATTGGGGTGGCGAGATTTATTCCATATCCGTACCCATACCAACAAGTCGCTATACACATAGTCAAGATCTTGTTGAGCAGTCTCTGCTTGAAGCACGGGCACAACTCTTGAATCTTATCCAGGAATAAGCGCACTGCGCGAGGCCGTTGTCGGATCAGTTACTGTATTCAGCATTTGTTAACCCTATCTGGATCAAGCTGAAATCCAGCTTTTGGAACCTAAGAGTTGCAGCAAATGACCAACCAGACCCCGAATAACCCGACTGGTGGCAGCAGGTTCATTGATTTTTTTCAACAAGAGTCTTTGACCAGCAGGGCCGAACTGGCGCTGTATGAGGGAAAGAACCATCAAAGGAACTGGATCTATCCATTCATGCTTTGGGGGATCAAAACCCTGACCTGGCCATTGGAAAACAAGGCTATCGTTCTTGTGATTCTGGTATTGATGATGTTCGCACCGATTTTCTAACGGCTTGCGAGAGCCCGTTACGCGTGTAGGATCATTAAACGATCCTCGAATATGCGGAGCGAGCGATGCAGGAGCCATTTGATTTATATTCAAACGCAATCGATCGCGACCCGTTTCCCGGTTATGCGCTTTTGCGGGAGCAGCATCCCTGTTACTGGAGTGAAAAGGCGGGGATCTGGATACTGACGCGCTACGAAGACGTGTTCATGGCAGCACAGGACTGGCAACGTTTCTCTTCATTGCGCGGCAATCTGGTTGATGAAATACCCGGAAGGTCCGGTGGCACACTGGGCACCACTGATCCGCCGCGTCATGACAGGCTGCGGGCCCTCGCACAGGCAGCCTTCGCGCGAAAAAATCTCGACGATGTAGTGCAACCGGCAAGTGACACGGCAGGCCGTGCATTGGAGAAGATCGTATCCCGACCTCATTTTGATTTCGTCAGCGACTTTTCCAGTGTGGTGACCGTGGAAACCATTTTTCGTCTGTTGGGTCTTGATCAACCAGACCCTGCTGAAACCCGTGCCGAGGTCGTCCTGTCCATATCCACCGACAAGGAAAGGCGCGGGCGCAATCCAAAGCTGGACGCAGCCTTCAAGCGGCTTACCACTTATATCTCTCAGGAAGTTGAAAAACGCAGGGCCAAGCCTGCAGACGATCTGATCACCAAATTGGCCGAGGCTGAAATTGATGGCGACAAGTTGAGTGAAAGAGAAGTCGTGCTCACGACCAGCATGTTTGTTGTGGCGGGTGTTGAATCACTTTCCAGCTTTATGAGCATATTCGCCCTCAATCTTGCGCAATTTCATGATTCGCGTCGGCGTTTGGTGAAAGATCATGACCTGATTCCACAGGCGATCGAAGAATCCCTGCGCTACAACACCTCTGCGCAAAGGTTCAAGCGAACGCTTAATGAAGACTTGGAATTGCACGGATGCACCATGCGCAAGGGTGACCCGGTGATACTTGCTTATGGCGCTGCCAATCGTGATGAGCGGCAATTTACAAATGCGGATATGTATGACATAGACCGCAACCCCCGCGGGCATCTGGGATTTGGCAGCGGAAAACATTTTTGCATTGGCAGTGCCTTTGCCCGGCTGGTCGCTCAGACGGCTATGAACCGCTTCCTGGAACAGGTGCCCGAATTTGAATTGGCAAGTCCAGAATTTGACTGGGTTCCGTCCTCAAATTTCAGAAGCCCGGTGACATTGCCGCTCGCCATTCGCCGCTAGGCGCTCGGGTTGAGTTTGGTGTCTGGCGTTTGGGAGTGCGGTTCGGTGCCATCGTGCCCTGCCGGTGAATGTTGCCCATTACCAAGTTGAAACAAACGAAACCCGAATAAAGCCTTGCTGAAAATTCACTGCAACGTGCGGGGTTCATATCTGTTGTCATTGGAACAGCAACCAACTCTCTTGAAAGGAGACCTCCAATGACCAAACTCATCACAGCAATTGCAGTTGCTTCCGGCATTCTGTTTTCACCAAACATGGCCATGGCCGGCGGCACATTCAGTTCCGTCAATTCAATCGAAAATCAAGGTTCATTCATCCAGATCAAGGAAACCCGACGCAATGGGCGTGGTGTGCGCAAACATCGCAAACTGCGCAAGAAACGTCACGGCCATCACCGTCATGCGGGTGGTCACTTCTTCTTCGAGTATGACCACTATGGTGACTATGCCTATCGTACTTGCCGCCACCTGAAGCGCAAAGCCCGCTATACTGGCTCACGTTACTGGTGGAAGAAATATCGCCGCTGCATGAACCGCTACTATTACTAGGCCCAACATGACTTCAGTTCACTAAGGTGCAAGGATCTCCCCCTTGCACCTTTTTGATTTGGCAAATAATCTTGCTTCAATTATCCGGATCGTAGACATAGCCCAAGCCTCGAACTGTCCGGATAATGGTAGGCTTTTCCGGGTTCTTTTCGATTTTACGGCGCAGACGCGAAATGCGGATGTCGATACTGCGGTCAAAGGGATCCCATGATCGGTCGTGCGCCTGCTCCAGGATCTGATCTCTGTTCAAAACCCGGCCCTTGTTTTGGGCAAAGGCCTTCAGGAGATTGAATTCCATTGCAGTCAACGACAATTCCGTGCCGTCGCTGGCAAGCAGTCGGGCCGCTTCTATGTGCAGGACGTAATCCCCAAATTGCGCAGTTGCGACCTTTTCAGCAGTTTCCTTTACCTCTTCCTTTGAACTTTTGCGGCGCAGGACCGCCTTTACTCTTGCTTCCAGTTCGCGAAGATCGACCGGCTTTCCAAGATAATCGTCGGCGCCCATTTCCAGCCCGATAATTCGGTCCACCACTTCACCAGCCGCCGTCAGCATAACCACTGGGGTCTGATCATCCGACCGCAGAGAGCGCAGGACCGCAAGCCCGTCTTCACCGGGCATATTGATGTCAAGAATGATCAGGTCTGCACCTCCTGATGACATCAGGGCACGCAGTTCATTGCCGTTGGCAGCGGTGGATACGGCAAAGCCACGCTTGCCAAGATATTCCTGAAGCATCTCACGGACATCAATTTCATCGTCGCAGACCAGAATGCGGGCGCTGTTGTTTTCCATCTAATTATTTGCCTTTTCATTGCTCAGCAGATCATAGACTAGCTTGCGCAATTCGTCCGGTGATACTGGTTTCTCCAAGAATGGACGCTTGGAGGACCCAAGCAGTTTTTGTGATGATTCACCCATTGTGTCGCCGGTGATGAAGGCCGTTCGCTCGGCGAGTTTCTCAAAATCCATACTAAGCCGGTCAAAGAGACCACGACCATCGACCCCGGGCATGTTCAAATCGCTCAGCACTGCATCGTAACTGCTGTTCTCAAGAAAGCTGAAGGCCTCTTTGCCCGATTTTGCCACGTCGACCTCGAAGCCTTCCTTGATCAGCACCTCGCCAATGAATTCGCCAACATCCACTTCATCATCAACAACCAGAATGCGCTTGGCCTGACCAATATGATGAGGAATTGAATCTGCTGCTTCGTCACTTTCCAACTTGGTGGCAACAGGCAGGGTAATACAAAATTTGCTACCCGTGGTGTGATCCTGGTCCAGCCAGATCTTGCCGCCATGGGAGTGAATTATGCGGTGACAAAACGCCAGGCCGATGCCTGTGCCGTCGCCAACATCCTTGGTGGTGAAGAATGGCTCAAAGATTCTGGCCCTGATATTTTTTGGAATGCCCGGTCCATTGTCTTGTACGATTACTTTGACAGTATTTTTGCGTTGGCCCTCGCGTGCTTTTACATGAATCTTACTGCCCTTACCCGATTCCCGGATCGCCTGATGGCTGTTCATGATCAGATTGATGATAACCTGGACGATCTGGTCAGCATCAGCCACGATTTCAGGCAGATCATCAGGAACCGAGGATACAATCTTGAGCCCGTCACCGCTTTTGCCGTAGCCGGTGACGTCCACCGAAGTTGAAATGACGGAGCGAAGGTCGACGGGTTCCATTTTAGCTGGTTGTTGTCGGGCCATGGCCAGAAATGTTTTCACAATTTTTGCACTGCGCTCGGCGGCATTGCTGATCTTGTCGATGCGTCGTCGGGTTTCATCGTCTTGCGCCTCTTCGCGCAGCATCAGGGCATGACCCACAACAATGGACAGGGGATTGTTCAATTCATGGGCAACGCCAGCCAGCAATTCGCCAAGCGCTGACATTTTTTCATTCTGAAACAGCATTTTCTGCTGTGTGGCCAACTCATCCTGCATTGCCAGTTCCTCGGTCAGGTCGCGGGTGCTGGAAACAATGACCTCTTCACCTTCGAATGTAATCAACTCGGCTGATATCGCACCCCAGAATTTGCGACCATTGGGATCGACAAACTCCGCACGAAAATCCTTGACTGACCGCTCCCGGCGCAGTTTGTCCACAAATTTTGGACGCATATTCTTTTCAACAAAAAACGAACGTTGGCTGTGGCTCGCACCGCTGCTGTTGATGGAATCCAGACTGGTGTAAAGCAATTGCCCGGATTCAGCTTTGGTCATCTGGATTGGCACAGGGCAGGCTTCCAGAACCTGTTTGACAAGGCGCTGGGACTTTACCTCCTCAGTCATGTCGGTGACGCTGGTAACGATAACTTCTTCGCCGCGAAATTCGGCGAATCTTGCTGAAATGGATGCAGGAAATGTCTTGCCCTTCGCCACGATGTTGAGCCGATAATTGTCTACCTGGCCATCGGCCAGCATTTGGGTGACAAAATCGCCGCGTTCTTCGGGGTCGGCATAGTGTTCACGGGCTGATTTGGTGTTGCCAAACATGGCATAGGCAGCTGGCGAACGATATAAAATCCGCCCGTCTCCGGTGCGTGCCATGATCACAATCGTGGAGCTGGCATCCAAAACAGTGCGCACAAGAAGATCGCCCTCACGATCCATGAACTCCGCCTTTTTGCGCTCGGTAACGTCTGTGCGCGTAACCACGAACCCACCAAGCTTGGTCGGGTGGGTTGAAACCAGATAATGGGAGCCGTCGGTGTGCTCCAGCTCATATTCGTCGACATAATCATGGGTGGTTTCCAGACGGTCCTGTATCCAGGCTTCTTCGCGCCCAATCGCTTCTGCATAAACACCGCGCCGCGCAGTTTCGCGCATCAGAATTTCCCAGTCGAGGCCCGGTTCGAGCAAGTCGGCTACAGCATAATTCATGTCCTTGTAACGTTGATTGCACATGACCAGCTGCCGGTCTTCGTCATAAAGTGCAAATCCCTCACTGAGGGATTCAATCGCATCACGCAGCACGTCAAGTGCGTCAGTGGCGTCAGATTGAGGAGGGTTGGAAACGGTCATGCAATATTCATACGCCCGGTGTGTTTCAGTTGGTTTTCACAACGGCCATCTAATGTTTCAATTGTTTCAGTGAATTTCGTCCAAATCGCAGAATATTTTGTAACCTGTTGAAAATTATAGAATTATCTTAAAACTATAAAGCTCCTGATTGCTGCAACAACTGAAACATGAATGCCCATGTTCCGACAATAAGCTGAAACAACCACAGGTCAAATTGCGATCATCGAACAACAGAAAGGAGATTGTGCGATGACCCATTTTGATAACTTGGCGATGACGGACAAGGCTCCGGTGATTGCACTTCACTCCTCGGCCTCCAATGGCCGGCAATGGAACAAGTTGCGCGAGGACTTGGAGCAGCAGCATGTAGTCGAAACGCCCGAACTTCCCGGATACGATCGGAAAATTGATCGATTGCCAGATATACGCGGATTGGAGAGTGTTGTGACACCGATGATTTCCCACATCAGCCGCTTTGGAGAGCCTGTTCATCTTGTTGGACATTCATTCGGCGGTGGAGTCGCCTTAAAAATCGCACTCGTCTACCCGCAGCTGGTCAAGAGCCTGACCTTGTATGAGCCGATAGCATTTCACTTGTTGCTCGATTCAGATGCCGTTGACCGGGCTTTGGTCTGGGAACTCCAACAGATCGCGCATTCCATGACAGGCCAGTTGAACAGCGGGGCTGACAATATAGATATGTCTCCGTTTATCGATTTCTGGAACGGCACCGGCTGTTGGCAGAATATGCCTGAAGCCGCCCGTGATAAGATTGCAGGAACCGCTGAGAACGTTGTTGGTGACTTTGAGGCTGAACTTGGTGAGACCTGGTCACTTGATGACTTGCTTAAACTGGATATTCCTACGCAAGTCATGATGGGAATGGATTCGCCAGCAGTGGCACAGCGGATGTCCAAATTGGTCTTTGACGGAGTTCCCGATGCAGAATTGGTTATGTTGCCGGGGCTTGATCACATGGCTCCGATCTATGCTCCAAACTGGGTAAATCCGCGTATTGTTCAACATATCGCACGCGCGGATCGCAGTGCTGAGCGTTTCAGTTGGCCACGCACGGTGGCCGCATGACCGGCTCGCTTCTTCAGATCAGTTGCCTCGCACCAAAAGGTGCGGGGCAGGAAATGGGTGCCGTAACTCCCACAGCCGGATACAATAGCGGGACGCTCTTGCACGGCAATTTAGCCCGGTGCTTTTGTACTTTGCGCAATTGCAATAAGGTATTACCCTTGAACCTTGTGAGCAATGGGGTCCAACTGGGGAGCAATGGGAATGACTGAACAATCACTTTTTGAAAAATACGGCGGATTTTCCAAAATCAGCAGGGTGGTTCTGTCTTTCTATGACACGCTACTGGACAGTGATGAGATTGGGCCGTTTTTCGATGATATCGACATGTCGAAAATGGTCGACCATCAGACAAAATTTATTGCTTCCCTGCTCGGTGGACCTGCGGCTTATACTGACCGTCAGTTGCATCAGCTACACCGTCATCTGGATATCAACGATGGTCATTTTGATGAATTGAAAATTGTACTGAGTGACACGCTTTCAAACCATGGAGTGGAACCCTCAGACGTGGCGGCTGTATTGGCTGAATTTGAAAAGAGGCGAACGTTAATTGTGAGGCAAGCGGATGTCGATTGAGGCTATCAACGAACAACTGCTGCGCGCGATTGGTGTCGGGGTAGCCCTGCTTGAGCGGGACAGCTTGAAATTCCATTTTCACAACGACACTTTCGAGAACTGGTTTGGATCGCAAGTCGGCATCGCCACATTGCCTGAACTTTTTGATGCGCTGGAACTCGAAAAACTAAAAGAAGCTCTCAATGAAAGTGGTCGCTATACGGCCGAGATCCGGCACAAGAAAAAACGCCGGACCATGGTGATTGCCGTGGACTTCACAGCTGCCGATGAAGGAGATCAGGAACTAATCGTTCTGGTGTGTCAGAACATCACCCGCATTCGCGAGCTGGAATCGATGATCGATTCATATTCCATGATGGTTGAGCGCAATACGCGTGAAATCAAACGCGAAAAGGAGCAGGTTGAAAAACTCCTGCTCAACATCATGCCGCGTTCTGTCTATGAGGAGTTCAAGGCTTTTGGCGTGGTCACGCCTCAGCTTTATGACCCAATCTCGGTATTGATGCTGGATTTCGTTGGATTTACGGAAATGGTCGCATCGGCGGATCCAAGCGTGACGGTGACTGAACTCAACGACATCTACAGTGCGTTTGACCGCATTGGTGAACAGTTTGGATGCGAGCGCATCAAGACAATTGGAGATGCCTATATAACGGTGGCTGGCCTGCCTGACCCTATGCCGGATCACTCCAAAGCCGTTGCCAATGCGGCCATTCGGTTTATCCGTTATCTGGAGAGACGCAATTCCAGTCATCCGCATCAATGGCAGTGCCGTATCGGCCTGGCATCCGGAGCAGTTGTTGGGTCTGTGGTGGGTATTCAAAAGTATGTTTACGACATCTTCGGCCCGGCGGTGAACCTGGCCACGCGATTGCAGGAGTTTTCCGAACCAATGCAAATCAGCGTGCAAGACGAGGTTGCCGCGACCCTGCGTGAGCAGTTTGAGATGGAGTCCCTTGGGAAGAAAGAAATTCGCGGCTTTCCAGCGCAAGAAGTTTGGCGTCTCAATGACAGCGCCAAGGAAATAGGCAAACCCAAGCCGTAGCCGCTCTGGTCCGTACCGTAGCGGTCACCGCTGTGCTGCCCTTAAATTTTTCTTGTAGTTGAATATCCGCCAGAACGGAGTTCTGGCGGATGAGTTTAGTGTCAGGTATTAGCCGATTATCGCGTTCAGCGCGGAAGATGGACGCATGACCGCCGCAGTTTTTACGTCGTCGGTGTGATAATATCCACCTGTGTCAGCGGGTTGGCCTTGTTGGGCCGCTAGGTCGGCAATAATGATAGCTTCATTATCTGCAAGGTCTTTTGCGACCTGAGTAAAATGCGATGCCAATTCAGCGTCCTGCGTCTGCGATGCAAGAGCCTGCGCCCAGTAAAGAGCGAAGAAGAAATGGCTGTCCCGGTTGTCTGGCTGGCCAACGCGTCGCCCGGGTGATTTGTCGTGATCCAAAATACCCTGAGTAGCCGTTTCAACCGCTTCACCCAAAACTCTCGCTTTGGCATTGCCCTTGGCATTGGCAAGGAATTTCAGGCTTTCTCCCAGTGCACAAAACTCGCCCAGTGAATCCCAGCGCAGGTGGTTTTCCTCCATGAGCTGCTGCACATGTTTTGGCGCTGAGCCACCGGCACCGGTTTCAAACAACCCACCACCCTTCATGAGCTTGACGATGGACAGCATCTTTGCAGAAGTGCCCAGTTCCAGAATCGGAAACAGGTCTGTCAGATAATCGCGCAACACATTTCCGGTGACCGCAATGGAGGTTTTCCCTTTGGTAATGGTCTCCAGACTTGCTCGGGTGGCTTCACGAGGTGGCAAGATTTGAAACTTGTCCTCTACCCCCGCTCTGGCAAGAATTGGTTTTACATACTTAATCAGTTCGGTGTCGTGGGCACGGTTAGCATTTAGCCAGAAAATAGCCTCGCAGCTCTCTTCTGCCTGCCGGTCAATGGCCAACTGCACCCAGTCTTCAATTGGCCCTTTGCGTGTTGATGCCGAACGCCAGATGTCTCCGGCTTCCACGTTGTGCTCGTGCAATATGTCGCCATTGGCCGCAATCATGCGAACTGTTCCGTCAACCGGAATTTCAAAAGTGGTTGGATGTGAGCCGTATTCCTCAGCCTTTTGAGCCATCAGACCGATATTCTGAACGGTTCCCGCAGTGGTCGGATCAAGAGCACCATTTTTCTTGAAATAGTTGATCGCCTCGTCATAGACAGCTGCATAGGAACTGTCAGGAATAACGCAGTTGGCATCGGCTTCCTTGCCATCCGGTCCCCATCCCTTGCCACCAGCTCGGATAAGAGCTGGAATTGAAGCATCAATGATGACATCAGAAGGCACGTGCAGATTGGTAATGCCCTTGTCGGAATTTACCATATAGAGCGGAGGCCTGTTCTGCATGACAGCATTGAGGTCCGCCATGATTTCATCAGCTTTGTCTGACTGCGAAATGCAATCGAGTACTGCTCCAAGGCCTGAGTTTGGGTCAGCTCCCACAGCATCGAGTTCGGCTGCATATTTGTCGAATACCGGCTGAATGAAGGCTTTAACCGCATGACCGAAGATGATCGGATCTGAAACCTTCATCATGGTTGCTTTCAGGTGCAGGGAAAACAAGACACCATTGGCTTTGGTGCTTTCGATCTGCTCCGCCAAGAATGAACCCAGCGCTTTTGCGGACATGAATGTTGCGTCGACGACTGCACCGGCGGGCAAATTCACCGCATCCTTGAGTACGGTTGTCTTTCCGTCTGCTCCTTCCAATTCGATGCGGGCATCACCAGCCTGGTCTTCGCGCAATGTCACCGATGTTTCATTGGAATGAAAATCATTTCCCGACATGCTAGACACGTAGGTCATGCTGTCGCTGACCCACTTGCCCATTGAATGTGGATTGGACATGGCATAATTTTTCACCGCTTTTGCGGCCCGTCGGTCGGAGTTGCCTTCCCGAAGAACGGGATTTACAGCCGATCCCTTGATTGCGTCATAGCGTTTGCGGGCTTCGGTTTCTGTGTCACCTTCAGGGGATTCCGGATAATCGGGAATGTCATAACCCTGCGATTGCAACTCCTTGATGGCACCAACCAATTGCGGAACCGACGCTGAAATATTGGGCAGTTTGATAACATTGGCCGAGGGTGTTTTCACCAACTCGCCAAGAATGGCAAGATCGTCCGACTGGCGTTGTTGGTCAGTCAGTCTTTCGGGAAATGCAGCAATGATCCGACCTGCAAGGGAAATGTCCCTTGTCCCAACAGTAACGCCAGCATGGGATGTGAAGAGTTGAATGATAGGCAACAGGGATGCGGAAGCGAGTTCCGGTGCTTCATCAACCTTGGTATATATGATGTCGGGAGTGCTGTTATTGGCCATGGATTATTCTTACCTTTCTTGCGGGTCGGGCAGGGATTAGCCAACGCAGCCATGCAAGTCCATACCCCAGGGGTCGATTATCGGCTGATATGTGGGTGATGTGGATGATGAAATGCAATTCCAAATGGACCTTGCATGGCTCAACGCAGTGAGGGATGATCGAAGTATCAATGATGGGATTTCGGGACATGTTCAATCTTCTGTTTGCTGCAAAACCAACAGCGCCGTTGGTGGGCGTCTCACAACTGAACCATCGCATTGAAGAACGTTGACAGTGACATGAGTGATGCAAAGACAATTGGAGGCGACTGGGATTATGTCATCATTGGTGGAGGAACTGCGGGGTGCGTTCTCGCCAACCGCCTGAGCAACGACCCCAATACACGCGTACTGCTGCTGGAAGCTGGCGGCAATGACAATTATCACTGGGTGCACATTCCAGTTGGTTACTTGTTTTGCATTGGCAATCCGCGCACCGACTGGATGATGAAAACGGCCAAGGAAAAAGGGTTGAACGGACGCTCCCTGGTGTACCCCCGTGGCAAGGTGCTGGGGGGGTGTTCTTCGGTTAATGGCATGATTTATATGCGCGGACAGGCGCGTGATTATGATGCCTGGCGGCAAATGGGAAATACCGGTTGGGGATGGGATAGTGTGCTCCCTTACTTCAAACGATCGGAAGATCATCACCAAGGTGAGTCCGATCTGCATGGCGCGGGTGGCGAATGGAAGGTAACAACCCAACGGCTAAGCTGGGAGATACTTGAAGCCTTTCAGGAGGCCGCTCAGGAATTCGGCTATCAACCGGTTTCCGATTTCAATTCGGGCACCAATGAGGGCTCAGGAATTTTTGAGGTTAACCAGAACAAGGGTGTGCGTTGGAACACCACAAAGGCCTTTCTGCGCCCGGCGATGAAGCGTGGAAATCTGAAAGTCATCACCAATGCTACAACCGACAGGCTTGTCTTTGAAGACAAACGTGCAAGGCGTGTCCTGTTTCGGCACAATGGCGAGCCTCATCAGGCGTTAGCCAGACGAGAGATCCTTCTATGTGCTGGAGCTATCAATTCACCGAAAATTCTGGAACTATCAGGTGTCGGGCGCGGTGAAATTCTTACCGACCTTGGGTTAGATGTGGTTCACGAGAGTCAGGGTGTTGGGGAAAATCTGCAGGATCACTTGCAGATCAGAACGGTGTTCAAGGTCAAGAATGCGAAAACCCTTAATGAGCGCGCCAATAGTCTGATGGGTAAAATCAGCATTGGCCTTGAATATGCGCTCTCCCGTAGCGGGCCCATGTCTATGGCGCCAAGCCAGTTTGGTTTATTCACCAAGAGTAACGAGTCATTTGAAACTCCAAATCTGGAATATCACGTCCAGCCTTTGTCCACCGATCGCCTTGGAGACCCATTGCATCCATTTCCGGCGATTACTGTTTCGGTGTGCAATTTGCGCCCGGACAGTCGAGGCTCCTGTCATATTGTCACCTCTCAAGCAGATACCCAGCCTGACATAAGGCTGAATTACCTGAGTGCAGAAAGTGATCGGCAAATCGCGGTCGATTCCGTCAAACAGGCGCGCAGGATAATGACCGCGAAGCGACTCAAACAATATGAACCAGAAGAGTTTTTGCCTGGTGCGAGCGTGGCGTCGGATGATGAAATTTTGCGTGAAACCGGCAATATAGCAACAACCATTTTTCATCCCGTTGGCACTTGCAAGATGGGCCATGACAATCTCGCGGTTGTGAATGACCGTCTGCTTGTCCATGGAGTGCAGGGGTTGCGCATCATTGATGCATCAATCATGCCCAGAATCGTATCGGGTAACACAGCATCACCGGTCATCATGATTGCAGAAAAGGCCGCCGACATGATTGTAGAAGACAATCGATAGTCATGCCTGCAGGTGTAAACCCGCAGCCTGGATCGCAAAATTTAAACTATCTCTGCGTCAATTCTTTACTTGAAAAAATGCATTCTCGTACCGATATTTACCAGAGGTCGAAAATATACCTAAATGGCTCCTGAAGGAAAACTCATGTCCCGCTATTTCGTCGCCTCTCTGTTCCTTGCTAGTTTCGCAATGGGTACATTCACAACGCCCCAGGTGGCTTATGCCGAAGACTTTTGCGACAGACCAAACAATCAACACC
>JBPCWM010000332.1:0-8515 GCA_051009515.1 Rhizobiaceae bacterium
GCATAGTACACAACCATGGATTGCCCCCGCCTCGAGATAGAGGCTCGGCGTCGTATTGATTTTGTGGGTCAGGGAACCGAGCCAAGACGTTTTCAGCACAGCGGAATCAGACAGTTTTATATCATCAAAAGCATCGATCACATCGCCAAATACAGTGCCCTGCGCACAGCCCGATGTGCGTACGCGTTTTTTCATCTTTTCTTCAAAGAGGGTTTCCGTTTCAGTTCTGACAATAACAATCCCAAGTTCTTCATCATAGTCGACACCGCTCACGGGATCATCGGGATTAAGCATGTTCTGGTTCACCAGATAGCCGATGCCAAGGAGATCAGGGTGGTCTCCTATTGTCATCATCGTAACGATTTCCTGACTGTTGAGGTAGAGCGTCAGCGGCCGCTCTGTAACCACGCGCAGTTCCACCTGCTCGCCGTTCTCATTAATTCCTGAAACCGGAACAGACAGGCGTTCATCGGTTGGGGAGGGAGCCAGGATAAGTTTTGGGTCTTCATGCATAGGCACAACCTATGGGAATGACAGCGCAGGTTCAAACGGCTTTTGGTCGCGCCTTGATATACATGAACGCGGCAATGGCGGTGCCAACAAAGGCAGTCGCAAACATCAAGATGTAAAGGGGCATGGCCTGGTTTTCGACAGAGATAAGGGAACCGGACAATGCGGCAAGAGCGGCCCCACCTCCAATTTGCAGGAAACCCCCAAGGCCGGATGCAGAACCGGCCAGGTCTGGCCTCACACTCACAGCTCCGGCATTTGAATTCGGCAGGGTCATGCCATTACCAACACCTACCAATATCATTGGATAAAATAGATAGCCGATTTTTGGTTCAAAATTGGTCATGAGAAACAGCGAAATTGAAACTCCGATACAGGTGACTACGCCACCATAGATCATCATCGGTTCGATCCCTATGCGCTCAGAATAGCGGCCGGACAGGAAATTCCCCAAAATATAACCCAGGGCTACGGTGGCAAAATACATCCCCAAAACCGATGGACTGACGCCAACAATTTCCGTTCCCACGAAAGGTGCGCCGCCCAGAAATGCGAAATAGGCACCTGCTGCCGTCGTCGAACAGAGAAAATAGCCCCAAATCATGGGCTCCCGCAGCAGCGAGCCATAGTCTGTGATCCGTTCAGAAAATGTGGCTTGAGTGGGCGTAAAGGTTTCACCCAGGTCGAAATAGAGAACCATCAATAAAATGCCACCAACGCCCAACAGGATCACAAAGGGTGCGCGCCAGCCGTATAGCTCTCCAAAATATCCACCTATCGTTGGTGCGACCATGGGGATCACCGCCATAGCCATGGTGACATACCCAATCATGCTGGCGGCCTTTGACCGGTCATAGAGATCACGGATAATGGCTCGGCTCAGCGCAATCGAAGCGGCTGAAGACGCCTGAAGCACGCGACCAAACAACAGCATCTCAATGCTGGTGGCAAAAATGCACACCAAAGTTGCCAACACAAAAACAAGTGTGGTGACCAGCATAACTGGCCGCCTGCCATAGCGATCTGCCATCGGCCCAATGAATAATTGTGCAATTGCCGTTGTGGCCATAAACAGGGTCAGGACATATTGCGTGAGGGCCTGGTTCGCTCCCAAATCGTCACCAATTGCGGGCAATAGGGGCAAATAAATGTTCAAGGTCGCTACAGCCGACCCGGCCATCAAGACCAGGGTTGCCAGGTGGGGTGGTGACATTGTGCGGCTGTGACCATTATTTCTTGGTGAGTCTGGCATGCGTAGGTTGCACCGGGGACGAGGAGATTTACAGTGATACGCCCCGGTGCATGCAAGTTCCAGACAGGAAATGCAATTTGGTAAAGTTTACCTTTGGGAAGGCATGGCTCGTGTCTACATTTTCTGGAGTGAGTTAAAAAAATTTACTATCCATTAGAGAGATTTTTGCCAGCATCCCCACGTCCAAACAGACCTTCAAACATGGAATAAAAAGCTTTGCTGCGTTCAATTCGGGCGCGAACCATTGCCGCGTCAACTACCTTATTGGAATATAATGGAAAAGAGTGGCGGTCGTTCTTCATGGTAGTCTCCGATTCTTGCTGACTGATGGTGTTTGAGCCGTTGTTTAACAAACTATGGATTGGGCAGCTGTTTGACAAACGCGTATTTTCACGCCATCAGATCAAAAAATTTGAACTGAAGGCTGTCATGGCGTACCGATTGCCCTCGCTAAACTCCTTGCGCGCTTTTGAGGCCGCTGCCCGTCTGTTAAGCTTTCAAAAGGCGGCAGAAGAGCTTTTCGTCACGCCATCTGCGCTGAGTTATCAAATTCGTCAATTGGAGGATTATGTCGAACTGCCGCTGTTCAACCGACTGAACCGCGCTGTTACGCTTACAGAGGCAGGTGAGCGTTTGTACCCAGACATCCATGAAGGATTTGAGCACTTCCAGCGGGCTGTCGCGTCCCTCAAGCGTGCAACTCAGGATAATGTGCTTGTTGTGTCCAGCGGTCCGGCATTTGCCGCCAAATGGCTGGCTCCGCGGGTTTATAGATTTGTAGATACCCATCCGGAAATTGAGTTGCGTATTGCGGCCAATCTCAAACTGGTGGATTTCAATACTGATGAGGTAGATGTAGCAATTCGCTTTGGAGAGGGGAAATATCCAGGTCTCCATTCAGAACCCTTGTTTAACGAACTGACATTGCCGTTGATCAGCCCGATTCTTCTGGACAAATTTGAAGGAAAATTCGGACATAAGGAAATGCACGAAGTCACATTGTTGCACGACGATTCTACGTCATTCATGACTGAAGCCGTTGGTTGGTCCACCTGGTTGGAGAAGGAAGGCTTGAGCGATGTGGACGGAACTCGCGGTCCTAGGTTCAACCATGCCGATCACGGGCTGGATGCAGCGATTGATGGGGCGGGAATCGTATTGGGACGGGTTTCACTGGCCATGCGGGATATTCGCTCGGGCAGGTTGATTGCGCCGTTTGATACTTATGTACAGGCCAGCGCCGGATTTCATTTCGTCACAACGGAAAACGGCCTTGAGACTCCCAAGATTGCAACGTTCCGCAACTGGTTGATGGCTGAAGTGGCTGCGGAAACTCAGGAAGTGGCGGAGTTTTTGGCTACAAAACGTTCCCGGTAAAAGGTGAACAATCCGCTGGCAACGACAATGATGGCTCCAATAACCGTGATTGTGTCCGGAACATCGCCAAAAACAAGATAACCCAGGATGAGTGCCCAGATCAAAATAGAGTATCGGAACGGTGCGATGAAGCTGACTTCCCCTTCACGCATTGCCAGTATGGAAAAGATATAGCCGACCATCAGGATGGCAGCTGCAGAAAGCAGGACCATGATTTGGTAGGAGTTTGGTGGAGTCCAAGGTTCAAACAGGCTGCCAATTGCCCCCATCAGTGTAATTGTTATCGCGGTCACGAGACTGACCAGCAGCGACGGAATGGATTTTGGCATTTTTCGCGTCACCAGATCCCGCATGGTGATGAACAGTGTCGCGATCACAGCGTAGATTGCGTAAAAATTAAAGCCCTCAGTTCCGGGTTTGACAATGAGCAGAACGCCAAGAAATCCTGCAACAATGGCACCGTAGCGTTTCCAGCCTACCTTTTCCCCCAGGAACAAAGCCGCAGCCAGCGTGATTGTAAGTGGCAAAATCTGCAGCACGGCTGTGACATTGGCAATTGGCATTTGAAACAGGGCAGAGAGGAAAAAGAAGGTTCCCCCGGCTTCCCCAATCGTGCGCCACCACACAGTGGGGTGGGCCAACGCACGCCAAACTCCGCCACCGCCATCGCTGCTGACCCGGAATGCGCCCAGCGCGTAGCACAACATGGCCATGAACACACAGGCAAACACGCCACGTATCAAAATCGCTTGAAACAGGGATAATTGCCCTGCCACCAACTTAATCAGCGTGTCGTTCAGTACAAACCCTGCCATCGACAGCATCATGAATATTGCGCCGAGCGAATTTGCGCTGAAATTGGAAGAAAGAAATCTGACCATCGCCAATCGGTGGCCGACTTGTAGCCAAAGGTCAAAAGAAAAAGCACGCAATGACGAACATTGCGTGCTTGTTTTGAGAACTAAAACTGTATCAGTTGCGAACGATGACCTTGGCACCCACGTTCACGCGGTTGTACAGATCCGTTACATCATCATTTGCAAGTCGAATGCAGCCCGAAGACATGGCCTGACCAATCGTCCATGGCTGGTTGGTGCCATGGATGCGGTAGATGGTTGAGCCGATATACAGCGCTCTTGCCCCCAACGGATTGTTCGGCCCACCAGGATAGTAGGATTTCAACTGCTGTCCGGTTTCACGCTTCACGCGGCGGATCATTGTCCGTGGAGGTGTCCAGCCTGGCCACTCCGCCTTACGGGTGACCCTGTGCGTACCTTGCCACTGGAACCCGTCACGACCCACGCCGATTCCATATTTCATCGCCCGGCCACGTTTCATAACGTAATACAGGCGGCGTTCAGATGTATCGACTACGATCGTGCCCGGTGCGTAGCTTGCATCAAACCGAACCACCCGCTTTCTGATTGGCGACTTGTTGGAAGCATAACGGCGTGCGGATGGCTTGCGCCCTTTTTTCCACTTCCGTTCTGCATAATCATACCAGCGTTCACCGCTATTTGCCCGGACAGTGGTAGGTTGAAAAAGAGTAACGGCCAACGCGACAGCTGCTCCACATAACACTCCCCGTATGGCAAGTTTCCTCAAGTTCATTTTCGTTTCTCCCTACTGAAAGGCCAATCTTGCCTTGCGTCTGCCGCACTTAAAACCGTGATGGTACTTAGTTCATGAATCGTCCTGCAGAACTATAAGGCGAAATAATGAAGAATTACACTGTTTTTAAAAGAAAATTTTTCCCTGAAACTGACAATTTTGTTACTGGCCGTACCCACCGATGATGCCGGTGCTCCGGTTAGCAGCCCATTCCTTCTTGTCAGCCGAGATTCAGTTCAGCAAAAAAGTCATTTCCTTTGTCATCGATTACAATAAAGGCCGGGAAATCTTCCACTTCGATTTTCCATACAGCCTCCATGCCCAGTTCAGGATATTCAAGAACTTCAACACTCTTGATGCAATCCTGTGCCAGTCGCGCTGCCGGGCCGCCAATCGAACCGAGGTAAAAACCACCATGTTGTTTGCAGGCTTCACGCACCTGCCGGGACCGGTTGCCCTTTGCCAGCATTACCATGGACCCGCCAAATGACTGGAACTGATCGACGTAGGAATCCATCCGCCCAGCTGTTGTCGGTCCGAATGAACCCGATGGCATGCCTTCTGGTGTTTTCGCTGGACCAGCATAGTAGACCGGATGGTTTTTCATGTATTCAGGCATATCCTGACCCGCTTCCAGCCGGGCTCGAATTTTTGCGTGCGCCAGGTCCCGTGCAACGATAATGGTGCCGTTGAGGGACAGGCGTGTTTTGACCGGATGCTTGGACAGTTCTGCAAGAATGTCGGCCATGGGCTGTTGCAGATCAATCGAAACCACGTTGCCGGAGAATTCAGATTCATCAATGTCTGGAATATACTTTGCTGGATCGGTTTCCAGTGCTTCCAGGAACACACCATCCTTGGTGATTTTGCCCAGAGCCTGGCGGTCTGCAGAACAAGATACGCCCAGCCCGATGGGTAGTGATGCGCCATGCCTTGGCAACCTTATCACTCTGACATCATGACAGAAATACTTGCCGCCAAACTGGGCGCCCACGCCCATCGACTGGGTGAGTTTGTGGATTTCCTTTTCCATCTCTACATCGCGAAACGCATGACCGGTTGATGACCCTTCACGGGGCAGGGAATCGAGATAGCGCGTTGAGGCCAGTTTTACAGTCTTTAGATTTTGCTCTGCTGATGTCCCGCCGATCACGATGGCCAAATGATATGGGGGGCAGGCGGCTGTTCCCAGTGTAAGAATTTTTTCCTGCAGAAAATCTATCATTCGATCGTGGGTCAGCAAGGAAGGCGTGCCCTGATAGAAAAATGTTTTGTTGGCTGATCCACCACCCTTGGAGATGAATTGAAACTTGTATGAGTCCTCGCCTTCCGAATAGATATCAATCTGTGCTGGCAGATTGTTTTTCGTGTTTTGCTCCTCAAACATCGTAATCGGTGCGAGTTGCGAATAGCGCAAGTTTTTCTTGAAATAGGCATCCATAATGCCCTGGCTCAGCGCATCTTCGTCGGAACTGGTGGTCAGCACAGCGCGACCTCGTTTGCCCATGACAATTGCGGTTCCGGTATCCTGACACATCGGCAAAACACCACCCGCGGCGATGTTTGCATTCTTCAAAAGGTCGATGGCAACAAAGCGATCATTGGGCGTTGCCTCCGGATCGTCCAGAATTGAGGCTAATTGTTCCAAATGTCCGGGACGTAACAGGTGATTGATGTCTATAAATGCCTCTTCCGCCAATAATCTGATGGCTTCTGCATCAATCTTGAGGAACTCTTTGCCGTCAATTTCTACTGTGCTGACGTATTTATCGGTCAGCTTGCGGTAGGGGGTGACATCCTTCCCTAAAGGCAGCAGGTCGACATGAGGACTGGACGGGGAAGTTTGGGTCATGAAAAGTGTTCCTTGAAAAACTTACTCTTGATTATCGTAAGGCGGCCGCGCATTTCAACCTGTCTTGAGTCTACACTTTGGTTTCAGCTGCTTTCTCAATACTTGCCATCCCAATACCTAACCGGGTGTGGCGGAGGATCAGGCTTGGGTTGTCAATTGGGTGATAGCCTCAGTTAGTTCATCGAAATGGGAAATGATCTTGTCCGGCTTCAATTCAGAGACCGGCACATCGCTATATCCAAAATCAACTGCAATAACCGGCATGTTGGCCGCCTTGGCCGCGGCAATGTCGTTAATACTGTCTCCGACCATGATGCAATTGTTCGGATTGGCGCCGGCGAGTCTCGCTGTCTCGATCAAATGGGCTGGATCGGGCTTTTTCATCGCAAACGTGTCGCCACCCGTGACAACGCAAAAGCGCTGCAACTCTCCCAATTCAGTCAGCAATTTGACAGCAAATCGCTCATATTTGTTGGTGCAGACGGCCAATTCCCATCCTTTCTTGCTCAACAAGGTCAGTGACGCGAGAGTTCCTGGAAAGAAAACTGTCTCATCTGCAATGTGGTCGTCATAATGTTGAAGAAATCTATCGAGCAGCGTCTTGTGGATCGTTCCTCCGACTTCGAGTTTCTGGTCGTGGAATTCAAAGGCCTTCTCAATCATCTTCAAAGCCCCCTGACCAACTACATGGCCAACATCTTCCATGCTGATTGGCGCAAGCCCCACCGTATCAGTTGCAGCATTGAGAGCAGGTATCAAATCTCGATTGCTGTCCACGAGGGTGCCGTCGAGATCGAAAATCAAGAGGTTTTTGGAATTTTGCATGTCAATTTCACCGATGAAGCCATTATTCGGGTAAATACACGAAAAACCGGTGGTGCACAGAGCTTTGGCGTGATACCCGGCAAATCATGAGTGAAGAACTTAAAAAACTCGTAGGAAAGGCAGCGCTTGACTATGTCCAGAATGGCATGCGGCTGGGCATTGGCACTGGCTCTACCGCGGAAGCCTTTGTCGTCGAGCTTGGCAATGCCGTCTCAAGTGGCTTATCAATTGTAGGCGTGCCAACGTCTGAGCGCACCAAACTGCTTTGTGAGAATTTGAATATTCCGCTTACCACGCTGGATGAAACTCCGAAGCTGGATTTGACAATTGACGGTGCCGACGAGATTGATCCCGACCTGGCCCTGATCAAAGGCGGCGGCGGAGCATTGTTGCGGGAAAAAATTGTAGCTGCTGCGTCGCGTGAAATGCTGGTGATTGCCGACGAAAGCAAACTGGTAGAGCATCTGGGCAGGTTTCCACTGCCAATAGAAGTGAACCCGTTCGGTCTGCGCGCGACACAGATTGCCATTCAATCCTGTGCTGAATCCCTGGCGTTGAGAGGCCCGCTGAAGCTGAGAATGACGGCGCAGGATGAAGCCTATGTGACTGATGGTGGACATTACATAATCGATGCATCTTTTGGCCGCATTGTGAATCCACAAGCGCTCGCAGATGCACTGATTGCAATCCCAGGGGTTGTCGAACATGGATTGTTCACTGGACTCGCTCGACGCGCCATAATCTCAAACAAAAACGGGGTTCGCATTGTAGAAGCCCGCAAATTGACCTAAATGGCATCGTGATTTCAATCAGATGTTTAACTGACCAAACCAAAATTCTTATTCGGAGATGACGCCAACATGTTTTCCACTTCCTCACGCTGCGCAATGGCGGTTGCATTTTCCCTCCTGACTTCCGTCGGTTTTGCCCAAGACTATACTGAAAGCCATTTGGCGGAGGCCAGAAAGGCTCTAAGTGCAACAAAGGCAACAGATTCCTTCGATGGAATTTTGCTCGGTGCATCAACCCAGTTGAAGAAACAACTCATTACAGGCAGCCCTGACAAAGCAGACCTGATTGGTGCTACC
>JBPCWM010000333.1:0-19462 GCA_051009515.1 Rhizobiaceae bacterium
CTAGTCACCTGAATCTAAAATTCGCTGCATAGGGTTTGCTGCGTTCGCTGGCAGAACCGTTTGACGGAAGCGAGGATTTCGTCGGCGGATTTGACCCATCTGTACGGTTTTGGGTTTTCATTGTGCACGTCGATGAATGCTGCGATATCAGCCTCCAACTCAGCGACTGTTCTGTGCACTCCGCGTTGTAGTTGTTTGCGGGTCAGTTCTGCGAACCAGCGTTCGACCTGGTTGATCCAGCTGGCCGATGTGGGTGTGAAGTGCACATGCCAATGCGGGCGGCGCGCGAGCCAAGCCTTGACCTTCGGGGTTTTGTGGGTGGCATAATTGTCCATGACGATATGCACATCCGGCCCTTCTGGTATCCGCCGGTCGATCTGTTTGAGAAAGTCCAGAAACTCCGTCGCACGATGCCGTTTGTAACACTTTCCGATCACGGCACCTGTGGCGATATCCAGCGCGGCAAAGAGCGAGGTGGTGCCGTGGCGGATATATGTGTGCGTGCGCCGTTCCGCGACACCGGGGGCCATAGGCAGGACCGGCTGTTCGCGATCCAATGCCTGAATCTGGGATTTCTCGTCTACACACAACACGATAGCCCGGTTCGGTGGTGACAAATACAGCCCCACGATGTCCTGCACCTTATCCACAAACAGCGGGTCGGTTGAGAGTTTGAAGGTCTCGCTCCGATGTGGCTGTAGGCCAAACGCGTTCCAGATTCGCCGGATGGTCGTATGTGACAGCCCCGTCTCTGCCGCCATTGAGCGGATCGACCAGTGGGTGGCGTCTTTCGGGGCCGTGTTCAGTGTGCGCTCGATAACTTCGGCCACCTGTTCATCCGCGACAGTGCGCGGACGGCCGGGACGAAATTCGTCGGTGAGACCTTCGGTCCGGTCCTTCACAAAACGCCGCCGCCATTTGCCCACTGTATGCTCATGGACACCAAGGCGTGCAGCAACTTCCTTGCTGGGCAGCCCCTCTGCGCAGAGCAGAATCATCCGGCAACGGTCAGAAAGCGACTGAGGTGCCTTGTGCCGCCGGACCTGACCTTCAAGAAACTGCCGCTCATCTTCGCTAAGCACCACCGCATCCGCCACACGTCCAACCATCACATCACCTCCTGAATTCCAATTCAATCAATGATACGAATTACAGTTCCGGGTGACTAGTGGAAGTTTCGGGTCAACATCCCAACAACGTGCACAAAATTCTGCAATCTTACGGCCAAGTCGGCGTATAAGGTTTGAATTTGAATCCACGACGTTCTCGATGATTCGAGAAGGGGAATCCGCCTCTTGCGCAAGGATGGTCAGCGCTAGCGCACCCTTTGGAAAACAGGAATCTCCGTAACCTGGACCGGACTTCAGGAAAGCGCTGCAAATGCGAGCATCAAGTCCAATACTCTTTGAGAGGTCTTCCACATTTGCCCCAGTGGCGTCGCACAGATTAGCCATTTCGTTGATGAAGGCCACTTTTGCCGCCAGAAAGGCGTAGGCCGAGTATTTGATAAGTTTGGAAGTCTCTAAAGAAGTCGAGATTTGTGGAGCCCTGAGCTCTTCAAAATTGTGATAGATTTACTTCATTGCTGTTTCGGCCTCGGTCAAATTTTTGCCAAATACGATCCTGTCCGGTTTCATGAAGTCACCTATCGCATTTCCCTTGCGCAGAAATTCGGGACTGAATGCCACAAAAAAATTTGTGTTCTTCACCATGCGTGCCGAGATTCCGGCTTACCCTTCGACAGGTGCCAATGGGAATCGTAGATTTGACAACTACAATCTTGTCCCCGTTTTCTGCTTTTGAGATCTGTTTGGCGGCGGTTTCAACTTGGTTTAGATCTGAGCGGCCATCCGATGCCTGTGGCGTGCCCACGGCAATGCATATGATTTCGGCCTGTTGCACAGCATAAACCGGATCAGCGGTGAACGAAATGCAGTTTATACCCAGCGCAGCGGCAACGAGACTGTCCAATCCGGGCTCATAAATGGGAATTGCCTCCAAACTTAGCGACTCAATTTTCGGCTCATCCTGATCGACACTTAAAATTTCTTGGCCAATGGATGCCAGACATGCACCGGTAACAAGTCCGACATGGCCTGTTTCAATCATCGCAATCTACATGTTTGCTGCCCCTTGGTCGCGAAGATACGTCTAGGTACAGATTTTTGCCCCGATTAACCTTCGTTTAGCCATAAGATCAATCGGTGCACGGAAACTTATCTAAAAGTTTAGAAAAGTGCCGTAGCGTGCCCTGAAGCTTGGGGGTAAAATTTACCAATGAATGCACAGTCGACACAGGGGCATCTTCCCACCGACACGGTATATCAGTCATTTGTAGAGTCGGTTTTTTCCGACTACAAGCTCCTTTTGATCGGTGTTCCAACTTCTGTTGCGGCTGTTTTGCTCACTGCTTATCAGACCGGATCGTCATTGCTTTATGCTATTGCCGCGGCCATGTTTATCATGGGAGCAGTCAGATATGTCATCACAGCCAGATTTCACAAAGCCAGGAGTTTTCGTGACTTCACAATGGCGGAATATTCATTATGGGATACCCGATACACGATTGGCGCTGTTCTACATGCGTTGACATTTGGTGTGTGGTGCTTCGTTTCGGCTCTTTCCAACAATGTATTGGCCGAGTTCACCAGTTATGTCGTGACATTTGCCAACCTGATTGGCGTATGTGGAAGGTGTTTTCCAATCCCACGACTTGTCAACGGCCAAATCTTTGCCGTTGGTGTCCCGTTGATTGCAGGTCTCTTCATCCAGGGTGGGCAATTCCTGATATTGGCAATCATGCTGGTTCCGTACATGATCGGCTTGCACACTATTGCAGCGCGGCAGCGAGACAATCTGTTGAATAACGTGGTCAATCGCCAAACTGCAGAACAATTGGCAACCCAGTTCAACACAGCGCTTGAAAATGTGCCACAGGGCATATGTATGTTTGACTCGCAGGGCAACTTGGAAGTGGCTAACCGGCACATAGGCACGTTTATCGGTAAACCAACCGAGTCGCTCAAGAATATTCCGATCAGCGAGCTGATCAACATGTTGAATCGTGATCTTAACCTGTCTTCAAAACATACTTTGAGCCTGCATAATTGGTTGAGTAGACCTACTGACAAATCACTGGTTCTATTCTTTGAGCTTGGATCAAAAAACAAGCGCAGCATCAAGTTTCGTGCCTCACGCATGCAGAACGGTGGGTTTGTCACGACATTTGAGGATATTTCGAGGGAGGTCGATGCCGCCTCCAAAATTGAGCACATGGTTCGATTTGACCGTCTGACCGGTTTGATGAACCGCAACCAATTGCCGGACTATATCGACAAGCAATTGGCTAAACTTCCGAAAGATGAAAAATGTGCCGTTCTGCTGGTCAATCTTGACCGCTTCAAACAGGTTAACGACACGTTGGGGCACAGCAAGGGCGATATATTATTACGCGGCGTCGCGGAACGGCTGTCGAAAATGAGCGCGGATTTAGGCATTTGCGCGCGCTATGGCGGTGATGAGTTTGCGGTGGTCATTCGCGAAAAAGGAACACTGGACCTGGCGGCTCATCTTGCTGATTCCATTTGCGAATCCTTTTCCCATCCGTTCCGATTGGGCGGCAGAAAAGTCGTCCTGGAATGCAGCATCGGTGTAGTCTTGAGTGGTGGCAAAAACGAAACTGCAGAGCAGATGTTGAAAAACGCGGACCTGGCCTTGCTCAGTGCCAAGAAACACGGCCGGGGAGACTGGCGTGTCTTCAATGCTGAAATGAGTCGTGAAATGCAGCGTCGTCACAAACTGGAGAACGACTTGCGTGTTGCGCTGGCAGGCAGTCAGTTTGAGGCCCATTACCAACCTCTGGTGAATGTCAAAGAAGCGCAGGTCACTGTGTGTGAAGCCCTGTTGCGGTGGAAACACCCAACCAATGGTTATATCTCACCCGCCAGCTTCGTCCCGATCGCAGAAGAACTTGGGCTGATTTCGGACATTAGTTCCTGGATGCTTTTTGAAGCCTGTCACGCTTGTGCCTCATGGCCAGGTCAAATCAGAGTCGCCGTGAACCTTTCACCAATCCAGTTCAAACAGGGTGATTTGGCTGAGACTGTCAAGAATGCCCTCGCCAGTAGTGGGCTGGAGCCTGAGCGTCTTGAACTGGAAATTACTGAATCGCTTATGCTTGAAAACGTCGGTCAAACCATTGAGTTGCTTAATCAGTTAAAAAGGATGGGTGTGCGAATCTCGCTGGATGACTTTGGTACCGGATATTCAAGCTTGAGCTATATGAATGAGCTGCCGCTAGACAAGGTCAAGATTGACCGCTCCTTCGTAATGGACATTGAAGAAACGAACTCCCTCACACTTGTTCAGGCCGTTACCGCACTTGGACACAAGCTTGGGCTGACTGTGGTGGTTGAAGGTATTGAGACCACACAACAGCTCAAGACTTTGCTGGCAAATGCACCGGTTGACGAGATTCAGGGCTACTTGTTCAGCAAGCCGGTCGATTCCGAGATGGTCAGGAGTTTGCTCGACAAACGCCAACTGGCCAACAAGTCGATGCTTGCAAAGCTCAAAGCCAACGGCCGTATCGCCGCATAAACCAACTTAATTACCACTTCCCATGAAGTTATTAACCATGCAGGCTATTGCCAATGGTTTGTGCTTTACACCCGTTTACATTTTGTTAACCTAAAGACAGTGTGGATCTTTTGGATGCAAGGACTGCTGGGCGAGCTGCAGTTTGGGCGAAGGGGCGAATGAATAGTTCTGCAGGGACAACAATGATGGCCAGACCATCATTGCGCGAACGAATTGATTCAATCATGCATCGGGTGGAATACCGACGTATGGTGGACTTTGAAGATCGCGAGGCGATATTTCATCTGCGGCGAAATGCCTATTCACGCCACAGGGGCGATTCCGAGAAATGGGGAGCCGCTGCAGTGGAAGCGGCGCATGAGCCCAATTCCGCGACGATAGGACTGTTTATAGATGGACGGTTGGTTGGCTCCTTCAAGGTGACTGTTGTCACTGCTCAATATCCGGAATCACAAAGCAGAGCATTTTTTCCTGATGAAATCGATAAAATGCTTAATACCGGGAAAATGTTTATAGATCCGGGCCGGTTTGTCGCTGATCCTGCAGCGGCGCGCGACTATCCAGAGTTGCCGTTTCTGCTTATGAAAATACCCGTTATGGCATGTCAGTATTTTGACGCGGACGAGTGTTTATCCTTGATCCGAAAAGAACATAGCAACTTTTACCGTCGCGTTTTTAATGCCCAGGTCGTTGCCGGCCCCAAATGGTATGAGCCGCTTCAGATTGAGGCTCTAGTGATGACCAGCAAGGTGCATGAGATACGCGAAGACGTCTTTAACCGCTTCCCATTTTGGAGGGCCAGTTTTCTGGAAATGCGTCAGATGTTTGGATCGCTCGACAATTGGGAATGTGTGGTCAACAGAGGCCAGATAGCAGCTTAGTGCTGGCCTTTCGGATCGCTATTTGGAATGCAGCAGCCATACTCCGTTCCACTGATTGGGCGGTCCGTCGCGACTGATTGTTTCCAGCCGTCGAAGATAGGTCTGCAAGACGGGGTCGTGCGGAGTTGAGCTGCCGTAATCGCTGAATTTGTCATTGGCCGCTTTCCAGTCACCCGCGTGGAATGCTTCAAGTGCTGTTTCAAACTGGTCACGACAGGCAAGCTGGTCCTGATTGATTTCCCCTACCAGTCCGAGCGGTTCGTATATGGCAACGGTTTCTGTCTTTCCTTTAACAATTATATTGTCGACCTTACGATATTCGATGCAGTCACAGGCCATCTGGTACGTTCGGTGGCACACCAAGATGTTTGTTCCATAAACTTTATTGGCACCTTCAAGCCTCGCCCCCAGATTCACCGTGTCCCCCATGACCGTATAATTCTTTGTTGTGTCCGATCCGATTGAGCCGACAAGAGCTTCACCGGTGGCAATGCCAACCCGCATCCCTAGTTGAGGAACGTCTTTTCTCAATCCCATCAGCTCAGGAAGTTCTTCCTGTAGCTTATCCATTAACTCTATGTCTGCCAGAGCTGAGCGGACTGCCAGTTCGGCCTGCTTGCCATCGCAGCAGAAAGGCGTGGTCCAAAAGGCCATAATGGCATCGCCGATATATTTGTCGATCAATCCCTGATTTTCGGTGATAGGTCCGGACATCAAAGTCAGGTAGCGGTTTATGAGCCTTACAAGCCCGGACGGCGTAAAGCGTTCGGAGATCCCAGTAAAATTGACGAGATCTGAGAAATAGACTGAAACGACTTTCTTTTCGCCATTGATCAGCTCCATTTTTGAATCGCCAATCAGACCTGAGACCACCCGGGGGTCGACATATTGGCCAAATTTTTCCTTGATTTCCTCGCTCTTTTGCAGGCCATCGACCATGGAATTGAAGCTTCTGATAAGGTCTCCGATCTCATCAGACGTCCTGTTCTCTATCCTGCCAGACAAGTCGCCATCCTCGATCTTGCCCGCTGCTGCGATCAGATTTCGGAGTGGTCTCAGCATGCCGCGGATTACCAGAGAGGAGACAATCAGAGCTGACAAGCCCGCAATCAACGTGAGCAAAACACTGACAAACAGGGCCTCACGTTCGTGCTTTTCGGCCATTTTTGCTGAGCGTTCGGTAAACCGCGCCACACTCTCCCAGGTTTCCTTTGTGACAGCCTGCAAGCGCCTGTTTTCCTTTTCAATCAGGTCTTGTAGTTCCAGCTGTAGAGAACTGTCTTTTTGGAATGCTTCAATAAGAATGGCTTGCTGAGCATGCAGGTTGGAGTGTTGCAGGTCGACCGATCTGAGCAGTGGAACTATCGACAAAAGCGACTCCCGCGCCTCGCTCCCGGAAACCACGCTGACCGCACGATCCACAAGTGTTTCTGCTGCCTTGATCGCCAAATTGACAGACTGCTCGCGCTCCATGAATTTAGTTTTTTCCCTGGAGATGCGAGATTCAAGATCAGCCTTTTGAGTTCGCAACTGTCTGATAATGCTTTGTGGGTCATTTTCCCGTGTAGTCAGGTGCCGAGGAAGAAGCCCGTTGGCCAGTTCCTGAAGTTTCTCATCTAAAAGGTTGGCCTGAATAATGTGTTTTTCGATCCGCTCAATATTGAGTTCCTGCTCAACTATCTGGATATCAATATCCGCAAGCTGATCGGAAACAGGAATGAAAACGGTTGCGAGATTCCCAATTTCCCTTGAAACTCCGTAAAGTTTGTAGGTTGTGTAGAAAATGGTCGAGCCCATGACAGCAAAGACCAGCAGTGCAATTCCAAAAATTTTGTGCGGAATTTTCATGCAAATCGGGCTCATGACTACGGCAATTGGTCCGTTGTTCGTTGATTTCTGCATAACATTGTCGTGGTTGCAGGTCGAGAAACAAGCGAACGGAGAAAAAAAGGCCCCAGACCCCGCTGTGTTGCGCGGGAATCTGGGGCCTTCAATCAATGAGCGGCAGGACCGTTTGCGTTACATTAGTAGCGGTAGTGCTCCGGCTTGTAAGGACCTTCGGGAGTTACACCTATATAATCAGCCTGGTCCTCTGAGAGGTCAGTGAGCTTGGCGCCAATTTTTTCCAGATGCAGACGAGCAACTTTTTCATCCAGATGTTTTGGCAGAATGTAGACCTTGTTCTCATAATCATCAGACCGGGTCCACAGTTCGATCTGGGCTAAAACCTGGTTGGTAAAGGACGCCGACATTACAAATGAAGGATGTCCGGTTGCGTTTCCAAGGTTGAGCAAACGTCCCTGTGACAGGAGAATCATGCGGTTGCCAGAAGGCATTTCATACATGTCCACCTGATCCTTGATATTGATCATTTTCAGGTTGCGCAAATTTGCCACCTGAATCTCGTTGTCGAAATGCCCGATATTGCCGACAATTGCCATGTCTTTCATTTCGCGCATATGCTCGATACGGATAATGTCTTTGTTGCCTGTTGTTGTAATGAAAATGTCAGCGTCGGATACGGTATCTTCCAGCGTTGTCACTTCAAAACCGTCCATGGCCGCCTGAAGGGCGCAGATGGGATCAATTTCTGTTACTTTCACACGGGCACCGGCGCCACGTAGGGAAGCGGCTGAGCCTTTGCCCACATCGCCATAGCCGCACACCACGGCAGTTTTGCCGGCCATCATTGTGTCTGTAGCGCGGCGGATACCGTCGACCAGCGATTCTTTACAACCATATTTATTGTCGAATTTCGACTTGGTGACAGAGTCGTTGACATTGATTGCCGGAAACGGAAGCAGGCCTTTTTCCACCAGCTGATAGAGGCGGTGGACACCGGTTGTCGTTTCTTCCGATACACCCTTGATTGCATCGCGCTGTTTCGTGAACCAGCCTGGAGAAGCTTTCATGCGTTTCTTGATCTGCGCAAAGAGATATTCTTCTTCTTCAGACTGTGGTGTCTCGATGAGATCTGTTTCACCGTTTTCAACCCGCGCGCCGATCAGGATATACATTGTGGCATCGCCACCATCATCCAGGATCATGTTGCAGGTTCCATCCTCCCCACCAAAGAAGAATATCCGGTCTGCATAATCCCAATACTCTTCCAGAGTTTCACCTTTTATTGCGAAAACAGGGACGCCACTCGCGGCAATAGCTGCTGCTGCGTGGTCTTGCGTTGAGAAAATATTGCACGATGCCCAGCGCACTTCAGCACCCAATGCAACCAGAGTTTCAATCAAAACACCGGTTTGGATTGTCATATGAAGTGAACCGGCGATACGTGCGCCTTTCAACGGCTTGGAATCGCCAAATTCTTCGCGCAGAGCCATCAGGCCTGGCATTTCGGTTTCGGCAATATCGAGCTCCTTGCGGCCATAATCAGCCAGCGAAATATCTTTTACGATGTAGTCGTGTTCAGCCATTGGAGGCATCCTTGTTTGCAGCAATTGATTGGAACAGAGAACATGGATTGTGCGATAATACAGGCAATCTTCTCGCGCGGTTTAGCAGTCTGTTGGCCATCGTGCAAGAGATATAAAGATATGTTTATGTCTTTTTTTCTGGAGACTAGACAATCGCCTAAATCCTGAAGGCGACTCTTATGCTCGCCCATTCAGGTCGGTGGAGTGTCAGGAATCAGCCTCATTCTTCTTTGCTAGCATTCCACGCAGATTGTCCCACAATTCTATCTTCACTCCCTGACGTTTCATGATTGCACCCTGTTGCAGAATTGACAGGAAGTTGTTCCAAGCCCAGTAAATCACCAGTCCAGCAGGGAAGGTGGCCAGCATGAAGGTAAAGATGACTGGCATCCATTTGAAGATCATCTGTTGGGTTGGGTCTGGTGGGGCCGGGTTCATCTGCATTTGAATGAACATGGTGATGCCCATAATCAGCGGCCAAACGCCGACCGCTATGATCGAAAGGAAAGCTGGCGACTCGAAGGGCAGCAGACCGAACAGGTTAATGAACGAGGTTGGATCAGGCGCAGACAAGTCATGAATCCAACCGAAGAAAGGGGCATGACGCATTTCAATGGTCACATAGATTACTTTATAGAGCGAAAAGAAGACCGGAATCTGAATTAATACTGGCCAACAGCCAGCAGCCGGATTGATCTTTTCCTTCTTGTACAATTCCATCAGTGCCTTTTGCTGCGCCTGCCGGTCATCCTTGAAACGTTCTCGAATGTCCGTCATTTCGGGCTGCATTTTTTTCATGTTGGCCATGGATTTGTAGGATTTGTTGGCCAGCGGGAAAAACAGAATTTTCAGCAAGACGGTCACGCCCAGAATGGCAACACCGAAGTTTCCAACCATTTGGTAAATCCAGTTCATTACCGCAAACAACGGTTTGGTCAGCCAGTAGAACCAACCCCAGTCGATGATCTTGTCGAACAGCGGGATGTTGAGATTTTCCATATAGGCATCGACAATGTCCACCTTCTTGGCACCAGCAAACAAGCGATTGGATATTTCGGCCTGGCCACCTGCAGGAATGGTCACCGCATCGCCGAGAAAGTCGCTTTGGTAGAAGGGGCGTCCATTGGTGTAGTAATTGTAGTGGGCGATGAACGAACCGCCTGGAATCAGGGCAGTGGCCCAGTATTTGTCGGTAATGCCGAGCCAGCCGCTGGTGGCCCTTTCTTTGGTGATCTGTTTTTCATCTTCAATGTCACCATAGTCATATTCATCTAGTCCCTGATCGCCAACCGAGCCAACAAGTCCTTCGTGTAAAACATAAATACCGGCGACCTCCGGCTTCCCATAACGGGCAATGCGCCCGTAAGGTTTGATCGCAACGGCCTTGGAACCAGGATTGGATACCGTATCGGTCACCGTGAACATATAGTTGCTGTCCAATTCAATCCAGCGCTTGAACACCAGGCCCTTGTCATTCACATATTGCAGAACAACGGGGGTTTCTGGCGTCAGTATTTCCCCTTCGGCGACGGACCAGATTGTGCCCGGTCCCGGCAAATCCCCCGCTTCCGCATTGGGAGAAAATCCAAACTCGGCGAAATAAGCGTTTTCATCATTAACCGGTTTGAGCAGCTTGATTTCGGGACTGGTCGGATCAACAGTTTGGCGGTAAAGGGCCAGATTGAGATCGTCGATGCGGCCACCCTTCAGATTGATGCTGCCATCCAGCTTTTCTGATTTGAATTCGACGCGTCCGGCGGTTTCTCTTGCTGATGCCTGCTGAGTTGCTCCGGGAACCACGGATTGTCCCGATTGAGGTGTAGGGACACCATCTTCCGATTGTGCCGGTGCTGCTGTTGTGCCGGATTCGGCCTGGGCCGCCTTCTGCAACTCAGCTTGCGCTTCAGCAGCAGCGCGTTCTTTTTCCATTCGCGGTGTAATTACAAGCATCTGCCAGAAAAATACGACGGCAAGCGATAATACTGCGGCCAGAATGAAGTTGCGTTGGTTGTCCATCAGGAAGCCCGTCTGTTTCAGAGATTTGTCATGTCAAAGGAAACGGCAGATATCTTTTGCCAAAATCTGTTGTGATGCACGTTTTTGCCCCGCTCATGAATGATTTGCAACAGCACCTTTGCGCCGAGGATCAAGATTCTTGCGACCAAAATAGCGATTTGATCTGCCAGCATGTCGCAAGCCATGCGATATGTCTTCCACCAGAGCCCCGAATGGCAGGGTCAGAGCGTTGCGTCTTGCAATAAAAACTGCGTCTTTTTGGCTGCAGGATGGTGGAATTTCGGCACATTTCAATGCTTCACGAAGCCTGCGTTTGATCCGATTGCGTTCAACTGCATTGCCGATTTTCTTAGTCACCGTGAAACCGACACGCAGGCCCGCACCAAACTCTTTCTTACGATCAGCGAGCTGCAAAACAAAAGCGCGTTCATGGGAACGCGCTCCGCTTCTTGCTTTTAGAAAGTCGCTGCGGTTTTTCAGTCTGACAACCGGAAATCCCGCCTCAGGCTGAGAGTTTTTTGCGGCCATGGGCACGGCGTTTTGCAATTACACGACGACCACCGGGTGTGGACATGCGGGAGCGAAAACCGTGACGGCGTTTGCGAACCAGTTTGCTGGGCTGATAAGTCCGTTTCATATCATCATGCCGGTGCGAGCCCGGCCCTCTTGTCAATATTCAAAGCTTTGTACATCGCGGTTTGTGCAGAATTTGTTAACCAATTCCGGTCGAACTCTATTCCCGTCGAAACAGGGCCTGACGTCTCACAACGCGTTTGGCGCTGTATAGGCACAGCTTTGAGGCGAGTCAATGTGATTAAACCCAACAATTTGTTGCAAAACCGCCCTGTCACGTGGTGTGCGACCGGTTTAAACATCAACATCCGGTCACTGTGGCGTGATCTATCGCGAGTTGAAAGCGCATCGCCAAACTCTTACCACTGTCAGACCGACTTGATTTATACCACAGGAGTGCCAGATGGCCACAGTTCTCAAACCGGATATTTGTGTGATTGGTGCCGGTTCTGGTGGTCTGGTGGTCGCATCAGCCGCAGCCGCTTTTGGTGTGGATGTTGTGTTGATTGAAAAAGGCAAGATGGGTGGCGATTGCTTGAACTACGGCTGCGTGCCCTCAAAAGCACTGATCGCGGCGGGCAAACACGCCCAATCCATGCGCGAGGCACCGCAATTCGGCGTAAACACCGGCAAGGATTCCTCCGGACCGCGGGCAAATTTCAGGCAGATCCATGATCATGTCCACCAGGTGATTGAGTCCATTGCTCCAATGGACAGTGTCGAGCGGTTTGAAGCTCTTGGCGTAACTGTGATCCAGGAGGAAGGACGCTTCGTAGACAAGAAAACTGTTGCTGCAGGTAGCACGATCATCAAGGCGCGCCGATTTGTTGTGGCCACGGGATCGGCAGCTTTTGTGCCACCAATTCCAGGTCTGGACGGCGTAGAATATTTTACCAATGAAACGATTTTTGACCGTACCCGCAATCCGGGTCACTTGATGGTGATAGGTGGCGGTCCCATTGGCATGGAAATGGCGCAGGCCCATCACAGACTTGGGGCTAAGGTGACCGTAATTGAGGGATTAAAGGCACTAGGCAAGGACGACCCGGAACTTGCAGCGATAGTATTGGACAACATCCGGAGCGAAGGGGTTGAAATACGCGAAGGCACCAGCGTGAAGCAGATCGACAAACTGGCGCGCGGGAAAATCAGACTGACGGTTGAAGCCAATGGCGTCGAAGAACAGCTTGTTGGAGATACTCTGCTTGTAGCAACCGGTCGGGCGGCAACGGTTGACGGTCTGGGCCTTGGCGAAGCGGGCATTGAATATGACCGGCGCGGCATCAAGGTCAACAAATCCATGCGTACGTCCAACAAACGGGTTTATGCCATTGGAGATGTAGCAGGCGGTCTGCAATTTACCCATGTTGCCGGCTACCATGCCGGTCTTGTCATCAGAGCCATCTTGTTCCGCATGCGGGTAAAGGAAGACACCCATATCATTCCCTGGAGTACCTATACTGACCCGGAATTGGCCCATGTTGGGCACACCGAAGAGACCGCGCGGCAAGCTTTCAAGGAAATATGTATCCTGCGCTGGCCATATGCCGAAAATGACAGGGCTCAGGCAGAGCGCAAGACTTCGGGACTGATCAAAATAATAACCCGCAAGAATGGAACCATTGAAGGGGTCTCGATCGCCGGCGCCATGGCTGGAGAGATGATGAATATATGGGCCCTTGCAATTTCGCAAAGGATGAAAGTGCGGGATATTGCGGGATATGTCGCCCCTTACCCCACAATGAGTGAAATCGGAAAACGGGCCGCGACGTCCTTCTATACGCCCAGCACAAAAAAGCCCTTCGTGCGCTGGGTGGTACGTTTTTTGGCCAGGTTTGGTTAGGTTCTGAATTGCCCCGGCATTTTCACTGCAATTTACTTCAACCTGGATGAGAATTGCTCTAAGAGTCAATTTGGTTAAAAGACCTCGTCGAAAGTTCCTAGCCGTTGAGCGCAGAAACGCCACATAATATGCCCGATTCGCGCAATGGCTGGCGGCGATTGATTCCACGCGGATTGTCGGGAAAACTTCTGGTACTCACCATGTTGGTGATCATGCTCACCGAGATATTTGTGTTTGTCCCGTCGGTGGCGAACTTTCGTCTCACTTGGTTGGCCGACCATTTTGTGACGGCGGAGGCCGCTTCACTGGCGCTTGAATCCCTTCGTGATGAAGACGTTCCTGATGTGGTTCGCGATCAGCTGCTTTCGCTGACCCAAACCCAACTTATGGTTGTCCAGAGTGAAGGCGCACGACGTGTTCTGGCCACGCGGGCCATGCCGAGTGAAGTCTCCCGTCATGTGGAGGTCACTGCACCGGGGCGCATTGAGGCAGTCCGCTCCATCTGGGAGGCTTTTGATACATTGCTGTTGGGGGGCGACCGGACGATTAGGGTGTTCGGACCGATGAAGCAGCGTGATGGCCAGCTTGAATTGCTGATGAAGGAAAAACCCTTGCGCGATGCCATGTTACAATATGCAGGCAATGTATTGCTGATTTCCTTGGCCATATCAATTTGTGCCGGGCTTGTTGTATTTTTGACCCTGCGCGCCCTGTTGATCCGACCGTTGCAGCGCATGACTGGTGCAATGTTGGATTTCTCCCACGATCCGGAAGACCCCACTTTGGTGATTGAGCCATCGGGGCGACACGATGAAATCGGAGTTGCCGAAGTTGAACTCGCACAGATGCAAAAGCAGTTGCGTGGAACCATGAGCCAGCAACGCCATCTGGCGGATCTTGGTCTGGCGGTGTCGAAGATCAACCATGATCTGCGCAATATTCTGGCCTCTGCGTCGTTGTTTTCAGACCGTTTGTCCGGCCTGTCAGACCCTGTCGCCCAACGCCTTGCGCCACGTTTGGTGCGCACCATTGACCGTGCTGTAGACTATACCCAAACCGTTCTGGCGTATGGAAAATCCGGCGAAGCTGTGCCGCAACGTGGTATCGTGCGCCTTTATCGACTATGCGAAGACGTTGCGGAGGCACTGGCGCTGGACCGCGACAGCAGCGTAGAAAGCTCCGTTGAATGGGTCAATTCTGTTGATCAAAATTTGGAAGTTGCAGCAGATTCAGAGCAACTGTTTCGCGTGTTGCTGAATCTGTCGCGCAATGCCGTGCAGGCCATGGAAAGCACGGGCGATGATGCGTTAGTGAAGCGATTGTCGGTATCCGCAGAACAGCGAGAGGGTGCAGTATATATATGGGTTGCCGATACAGGACCCGGATTCCCTGCGGCTGCTCGTAAAAATCTGTTCACTGCTTTTTCCGCGACCGGGAGCAATGGTGGAACCGGGCTCGGACTGGCCATTGCCGCCGAACTTGTGCGTGCCCATGGTGGAACTCTCACCTTGCTGGATGATGATACGCCGGGCTCACGGTTTGAGATCGTGCTTCCCTCTGCTGTGTCTGTCTGACGTGCATTACTGGAACCCGACGGCATCGACGATTCCTGCCTGACACCCGGGTTTTGTCTTTGGTGAAGCTAAAATCAGATCGCCCGGATCCGCGTCAGTGGAGATTTCGCCGGAAAGCCCGATGGTCAGTTCGGTGATCAGCGTTCGATTGCCAACCCGCCGACAGGCCATGCGCACCCGGTCTCCCGCGCCACGTCCAAAAGCCTGATCGAAAGCTGCACGGATAGTTTTTGAGGAAAGCTGCTTTCCAATACTGGTGCTAAACAGTTCCCCGATACCGGATTCATTCACCTTTGCCAGAAGGAACAGCGAATCACGATAATAGGTTTCCGCATCGGCTGAGTAACACGTTCCATGCTTTACCCACTCGTGTCGTTGCAGGCCGGACTGCACTCCAGGCATGGCTTCTTCCAGTTCAGTCTGTAATGGCTCAGACAGGTCCAGGCGTGGCAATTTCAACCATTGGCGGGACTTGTCGAGACGCACAAATCTGTCCTCGGTTCTGCAATAGACATTACTACCGGGCTGGGGCCAAAGCCCGTGTAGTGAAAATCGGGTGGCATCCAATCGCTCCGGTGTCTGGCTTCTGCATTCGGCCAGTTTGCGTCGTGTCTCGCAAAATCCCGGCTGCCAGGAAATGGCCAACACCATGTTGCCAGTAAATTTGGGCTGTTCTTCGCTGCTGCATCCGGCAAGTGAGAGCAGGCATGGAATGAGAAAACTCTTCAGGAGTGAAAATCTGTCGACCGTCATGCCAAATAGGCTACGATAGCTGTATGGTGAATCAAACCAAATTTGTGGAACAGGCGGAAGATGTCGCTCAGCCGTCGTACGACGGTCTGCCGAACCGATTTATCAGTTGGTTTGGAAGTAAGAACTGGAACCCTCGTCTGCACCAGCTGGATTTGTTGAGGCGTTGTCGTGATGGCCGGTCCTGCCTTCTGATTGCTCCGACCGGCGCTGGCAAAACACTCGCCGGTTTCTTGCCATCGCTAATCGAATTATGTGCGCGTGCACCGCGTAAGCCGGGACAACCTCACCGTGGGGTGCACACGCTCTATATATCGCCGCTGAAGGCCTTGGCCGTGGACATCAAGCGCAATCTGGAAACGCCAGTCAGCGAAATGGACCTGCCCATCACTGTTGAAACACGTACCGGAGACACGCCATCGCACAGAAGACAACGACAAAAGCTTGCCCCACCTGACATTTTGCTCACCACACCCGAACAACTCGCATTGTTGATTGCCAACGAGCATGCCGACCGGTTTTTCGCTGATCTGCGTTATGTGATCCTTGACGAATTGCATTCTCTGGTGACGTCGAAACGAGGACATTTGTTATCACTCGGTCTGGCCCGGCTGCGCAAACTGCGCCCGAACGTGCAATCCATTGGTTTGTCAGCGACCGTGGCCGAACCGGTTGAGTTGCAACGCTGGCTGGTTGGACAGAACCGAAACACCGCCCATATTGATCACAGGGCCGACCTTGTTGTGGTCGAGGGCGGCGCGCGACCAGATATCGAAATTCTGGATACGACGGAACGATTGCCCTGGTCCGGGCATTCTGCGCGCCATGCCACTGGTGAAATCTATGATCTCGTCAAATCTGCCAAAACTACTCTGCTTTTTGTCAATACACGCAGTCAGGCCGAATTCCTTTTCCAAAACCTGTGGCGAATCAATGAAGACAATCTACCAATTGCCCTGCATCACGGCTCCCTGGATGTCGGCCAGCGGCGCAAGGTGGAAGCAGCAATGGCGGCCAATGCCTTGCGGGCGGTCGTTGCGACTTCCACCCTTGATCTTGGGATTGATTGGGGTGATGTAGATCTTGTGTTGCATATTGGGGCGCCAAAAGGTGCAAGCCGTCTGGCCCAGCGCATTGGCCGGTCCAATCACCGTATGGACGAGCCATCGAAAGCCGTCCTTGTGCCCGCAAACCGGTTTGAAGTCATGGAATGCAAGGCGGCCCTTGATGCCAATTATCTTGGTCATCAGGATACGCCGCCCCTGCGCGCCGGGGCATTGGATGTGTTGTGCCAACATATTCTGGGCATGGCTGTAGCTGGGCCTTTTGAGGAAGGTGAGTTGTTTGACGAGATCATCAGTGCATCCCCATATGCAGAGCTGGACTGGGATACGTTTGAGCAAAGCCTGCATTTTGTGGCGACTGGTGGCTATGCCCTGAAAACCTACGAGCGCTATGCGAAGATAAAGAGCATGAGCGGGGACGAGACGGGGGCCGTGGAATGGCGTTTGACCCATCCGCGTTTTGCCCAGCAATACCGCTTGAATGCTGGCACAATTTACGAAGCTCCGGCCATGACGGTACGGCTGCTGCGCTATGTTAAACGGGACGGAAAGGGCCTTGCTGCCACCCGTGGCGGCCGCTCGCTCGGCAAGCTTGAAGAGTATTTTCTTGAGCAGATGGTGTATGGCGACACCTTCATGTTTGCCGGCCAGATTGTGCGATTTGAGGGCATCCGTGAAAATGAGGCGATTGTAACCCCGACCATTTCGAAGGAGCCGATGGTTCCAATCTATGCCGGGTCCAAGTTTCCGCTTTCCACCTATCTGGCCAAACATATCCGACAGATGCTGGCCGATCGCAAAACCTGGTCTGAACTGCCGGGACAGGTTGAGCAATGGCTCCAGATTCAATCGCGAAAATCGGCCTTGCCCACCACCGATCAGCTTCTGGTTGAAACTTTTCCCCGTGGTGAAAAATTTTATCTGGTGGTCTATTCATTTGAGGGACGGTTGGCGCATCAGTCGCTCGGCATGTTGCTGACCAAGCGTCTGGAGCGAGCGCGGGCACGTCCAACTGGTTTTGTGGCAACGGACTATTGCATTTGTGTTTGGGGGCTGGACGATATTGGCGAGATGATCGAGGCGGGGAAACTGTTCCTTGGTGAGCTGTTCGATGAAGACATGCTGGGCGATGATCTGGAAGCCTGGATGGAAGACAGTTTCATGCTGAAGCGTACCTTTCGCCATTGTGCCCTGATCGCCGGGCTGATTGAGAAAAACCATCCCGGCCGGGAAAAATCCGGGCGTCAGGTGACCGTTTCCACGGACCTGATCTATGATGTGCTGCGCGAGCATGAACCTGACCATATTCTCTTGAAGGCCACCCGCGAGGATGCCGCCGCCGGTCTGCTCGACATTCACCGGCTGGGCGCGCTGCTGGCCCGGATCAAGGGGCAAATCCTGCACAAGAACCTGCGGCAGGTCTCTCCTCTGGCTGTGCCGATCATGCTGGAGATCGGCCGTGAATCCGTGCCCGGCGAAGCCAATGAAACTCTTTTGGCGGAGGCCGCTGAAAATCTCATCGCCGATGCCATGACAGTGTAAGGTGAACAGCAAGTGAGTGATTCGCTGCCCCCCTATCCCTGGTCTTTGAAAGGCCGTGACAAGTCCAAGCGTAGTTCCAGAGGAAGGCAACAGAACTCGCCGCAATACTCGCCGCAGAATTCACTGCAAGACACGCTGGATGACAACACCCTGATGGCACAAATTCAAACGTCTTTTCCCGTCCCGGATTTGTTTGCTGCTGCGTCATGGCAAGGAACCTCCGTGCATGCCGTTGCCGGCGAAGAACTGGTGGCCGATAGCGAGGGAGTTTTATACCACCCCGCACAACAGGCACTTCTGGTGGCTGACCTGCATCTGGAAAAGGGCTCATCCTTTGCCCGGCGCGGACAGCTGCTTCCGCCGTATGACACCATGGCCACATTGCAGCGGCTCGCGGTGAGCCTGGATAAATGGCAACCCAAACGGGTGATCGCACTTGGCGATTCCTTCCATGATGCCGACGCCTCCGATCGTCTGTCGAAAACTGCCCATGACCTGCTCTCGTCGCTGATGCGGGGGCGGGACTGGATGTGGATCAGTGGAAACCACGACCCGCTTCCTCCAAGCCAGTTGGGTGGTGATGTGGCAGACAGCCTCTCCATGGGCAGGCTGACATTGCGCCACGAACCAAACCCGGGTGCAGAACCGGGTGAAATTGCTGGCCACCTGCACCCCAAGGCAAGGCTGGTCCGGCGCGGGCGCTCGGTGCGACGGTCCTGTTTCGCCGCATCACCAAGCCGCATGATCCTGCCAGGTTTTGGCGCCTACACAGGCGGGCTGAACGTCTTCGACCGGGCCTTTGACGGTCTGTTTGAAGGCCGCAATTTCCACGCCCTCATGCGCGGTGACGGGCAGGTCTATCGCATCCCCGCCAGCGAGTTGAGCTGACAGGCACGAGCATTTTGCGCTCACCCATGTTCATCGGGCTGCATGTCTTCGTTCAACAGGCGCCAAACGTCATGGCGCACGTGTTCCCAGATCACCGTGAAGCAGAATGGCATGCCGATGCGTAACCGCCGCCCTTCAAGAGACAGGGGTGAAACATGCTTGCTGCAGGCCGACATGGGCGGCGCGGTGCAACGCCGCTTGCGCCGGCAACTTTTCATCGGGCAATATTTGTGGGCATCAGCCAGGTCTGCCAATTGCAGAAAGAATCCCTGCGTCATCGCATAGCTCTCAGGCGAAGCCAGCG
>JBPCWM010000334.1:0-6078 GCA_051009515.1 Rhizobiaceae bacterium
CACCAAAGTAGAGTTGTTGCGCATTCTGACTGCGGGCGATCACCTGACCGGTGTCCAAATCATTGACGACCCACTGGATTGAGACACCTGAATTCTTCAATTGGCAATAACGAGCTTTCTGTTTGGAGCCAAATCTTGCACCGACGCCTCGAGCGCGTTTTAACAACCCTTTGGTTTTGGCATCTGCCAAAGCGCGCAGGTCGCGGCCGTCACTGGTAATGAATGCGCGCTCGTTTTTGCTGGATGCTGCACTTGCTGTCACCTCAAATGACAATGCCAGCAACAATACACCAAGAGTAAACGCACGCAGTGTTGAATAAAGTATCGTCATTCCATCTCTCGCAAAATTCAGGATTACAAGCATTCCTGCTCGTCATCGATCGAGCATTTCCTTTCAGCCTTTTGTCACCCTTGCCACAGTCTCCCTCAAACACTCAATAAATACTGCACTTCAGGCCAAGAAAATATGCGATTGTCCCGATTAGATCGGGCTTTGCCAAAATTGATCAGAATCAACGTATCTGTGCACCATTGTGTTAAGAGTCGTACACTTACTTGTGAAATGCAGGGCTTTACCGATGTCTCAACTGCCTTTTGAGGAAACGTCTCATGAACCCCGTTTAAAGCGCACATTAACCCTGCCTTATGTGGTTCTGTACGGGTTGGGTGTCACGGTAGGAGCGGGGATTTATGTCCTGGTTGGTGAGGTGATCACCCGATCCGGACAACATGCACCGATGGCGTTTCTGATCGCAGGCCTCGTCATGCTCTTGCCGGCGGCCTGTTTTGCCGAGTTGACTGGTCGTATGCCTTTTGCGGCGGCGGAAGCGCATTTTGTCGGCAAAGGATTTAACTCATCACGTCTGTTCCTGGTGGTAGGCCTGGCGGTAGCGGCTGTTGGTCTCATTTCGTCTGCTGCGATTGCCCACGGTGCTGTTGGTTATTTGGGGCAGTTGATTGATCTTCCGGTCTGGTTGTTGCTGGTTGGTGTGATCGTCGTAACGGGTATAGTTTCGGGATTTGAAATCCGCAATTCCATCGCGCTGGCTGGGTTGTTGACCGTAATCGAAGTTGGCGGCCTTCTTGCAATCGTCATTGGGGCAATGATGGGTGGCCACGATATTGCAGAACAGGCAATCAAGGCTGTTCCTAACTCGCTTTCACCCGTCTTGTGGAGTGGTATTGCTGCTTCCAGCCTGTTGGCCTTTTTTGCGTTTATCGGATTTGAAGACATTGACTCCATCGCAGAGGAAACGGTGAATCCCCAAAAGAATTTGTCCCGCGGAATATTTATTACACTGTTTCTGAGCGTGGTCATCTACATTGCAGTGATCCTTGCAGCCTTGTCGGCGGTGCCCGTATCGGAGATTACAGGTCATGCGGCACCGCTGCCTGTAGTATTTGCAGCGACTACCCCAATGTCCGCGCTGATCATTACGCTGATTGCGATTGTCGCCACGGTCAATGGAATAATCGTTCAATTGATCATGGCATCGCGCGTCCTTTACGGGCTGGCCAATAGGGGCTCGCTCCCGTCGGTGCTTGCTCGCGTGAATTCATTCACCCAAACTCCCTTGGTGGCTACGTTCCTTTCCGTAGTTTTCGTGCTTGCGCTGGCGCTGGCTTTTCCGATTACTCTTTTGGCTGAGTGGACATCTGCGATAACACTGGCTGTGTTCATATTGGTATGTGCAGCACTCATTCGCATCAAAAAACGGGCAACAACTCCACCTCCACAGGGCACATTCATTGTTCCTGAATGGGTGCCCTATGGCGGAATTCTGGCCTGTGCCGGGTTGCTTGTGGCCGGTCTGGCCGCTGGATGATTAGAGGTTCACAAGCGCTGATCAATGATTGATTTTCACTCGTTTTCGCTCCCGTTGCTGGCGATGCTGTTTTTGGCATCGGCCAGTTTCATTTGGATAGCTGGCACCAGACTTGCGGTTTTAGGCGATGAGATATCTTCCCGGTTCAATCTGTCGCGCGAATTCATTGGTTTGATTTTCCTGGCGTTGGTCACCGAACTGCCAGAGATTGTAACCACAATCACTGCGGCGCGTGCTGGCAACTCAGCATTGGTGTTGGGGAACATGTTTGGTGGAATTACCATGCAAACGGCAATTCTCGCAGTGGTGGACTTCTTTGTTGTCCGCCATGCACTGACATCCTGGCCCCGCAAACCCAATCACGCTCTGGTTGCCATATTGCTCATTGTCCTGCTTGCTGGATTGCTGGCTGTTACTTTTGTGGGCGATCTTGTGGTGGTGCTAAATATTGGTCTCGCAGCGATCTGCTTTTCTGGCCTTTACCCACTCGTCATTGCACTAATGCGGCGCTTTGATGAAAAGCAAAGCTGGGCACCAATTGATTTGCCTGAGGACAGGGAACGCAAAGTTGCTGTGATGCGGGATGTAAGCGCATTGGATCAGATTTCGACACGCCTTTTGCTGGGTCAAACTACATTCGCCAGTCTCATAATCCTGCTGGCAGGGGTCGCTCTGGCGCTGACAGCTGATGCCTTGGCTGAAGTCACATCGCTGGGAGCTTCATTTATCGGAGTATTCCTGCTCGCCGCCGCAACGTCTCTGCCTGAAATAAGCACGACATTTGCAGCCGCGCGCATTGGTGCATACACGATGGCCCTGTCCAATATCTTTGGAAGCAATCTTATCATGCTGGCTTTGATCCTGCCAGCAGACATGGCTTATTCACATGGGGCAATCCTGTCTCAGGCAGATTCCAGTGCCCGGTTCAGTCTTGCAACCGGCATTTTGGTGACGGCTATCTACGTTGCTGGTATCCTCATTCGTCGGACGCCGAGCATATTTGGTGCTGGCATAGATTCTTGGCTTGTCATGGCTATTTACATGGCTTCTCTTTTTGCCTTGTACCACTTTTAGGCTCAAAAGCGCTTCGACTGCCGGGTATCTGTTCAGGAAAATTGAATTGAGATCTGCGATACTAGGCGTCCGAAGAAGACTGGAATGCCAATTTAGTTGTGGTCAGATGTTCTTTTAGTGTCACGGCTAACCTGATCCGTGCAGATTGGCTATGTTTTAGCCTTGCCGTCAAAAAGTGTGGCGCTGGCTCTTTCAATGTGTTCAGCTAGGACATTCGAACTGACAGGCCCTATCACTTTTGATGAATACAGGAATATCACAATGCTCCACCTGGATCTGCCAACCCTTCAGGAAATAAGGTCACTACACACTCATAGAGCAGACGCATGCGTATCCATTTACCTTCCTACGACCCCGTTATCTCAGAACAGTGAGGAAAGCCGTGTCCAATTGGTAAACCTGGCTCGTGAAGCTCGAGCCCAGCTCATGGAAAAAGCAACTGACGGTGCCAGACTGGCTTCATTGATGGAACATCTGGACGATTTGGCTGACGACCACGATTTTTGGCAAACACAAGCCAATAGCCTTGCAGTTCTTGCCACTCCGGACGTTCTGCGAAGTTATCGTCTGCCAAATAACTTGACGGATACGGTTCAGGTTTCGGATAGGTTTCATCTCAAGCCATTACTTCGTTCAGTAACTTTCTCTCAAAGTGCTTTTGTCCTGGCTCTTTCAGAAAACTCCGTCAGACTTGTAGAAGTTTCCGCAGAGACAGCTGCAAAAACGATTGCGATTTCGGGTTTGCCGAAGAACGCAGCCAGTGCCGTTGGTAAATCTACACTCAACGACCGTGCACCCAGTGGTCGTATTCAGGGAACTGAAGGGCAGAACTTGCGGCTGCGTCAATATTCTCGCAAGATCGATTCTGTATTGCGACCCGTATTGGCTGGTCGGGATATTCCTCTTATTCTGGCTGCCACTGAACGACTCACTTCCATTTACAGATCAGTTAACACCTATCCACACCTGTTGCCGGAAAGCATTGGCGAGAGTCCTGACCGGATTACAGATGCCCGGTTGGCGGACGAGGCCAGACCGCTGCTGGATGCCGAATATCAACGTGCAATAGCAGATCTTTGTGATTTGTATTCCCAAAGGACAAATCAGAACCGCGCCACCACTAATGTATCTGATGCTGCACGTGCTGCAACATTTGGAGCGGTTGAGGCCTTGCTGGTTGACATTGATATGACGTTGCCCGGGAAGGTTGATGATGATACGGGGGCAATTTCGTTTGCCGAAGAAGCGAGTGCGAACAGCTACGATATAATAGATGAAATAGCTGGCCGCGCGTTGATTAGTGGCGCGCGTGTTTTTGGTGTTCGTTCCAGCGACATCCCAGGTGGGAAAGAATTGGCAGCAATCCTGCGTTACCCCGTCTGACAGTCGGCTGCGCAATCCACGATACGGTCAGGAGATTGTCACTTTAGCCGATTAGCGTCAGTGGTTACGCCTTATCCAAAATTCTCAAAACCGCATGGGGGACGAGCAGAAGTAAGACGCTGGCTATCGCGTCCGCAAGAGTGTTCGAGATTTTTATGTGATACTCCCAAGTTGCCATTTTTTCTCAAAATCATCGTGTATCCTAAATACTCTCCTATGCGGATGCCTGGTCATTTCCGGACAATGTCTCTAGTCGAGCAATTGAATCCAAAACCCACAGCAACCCTTGATTAGACTCCTCAAATGAACGTACCGGTGGACGCAGAAATTGAACCTTAAATGTTGACTTTACATGGAATTTTAGAAGCGGACGATTTCGCAAGACAATTGACAATTCCCCGCCAGATTTGCAACGATTTCAAAAAATTACTTTGGTCTTGTGCTCGGCTTAATCGTGTCACAAGTTTATTTTGGGGGCGAAAATCAGGAGGAAATATAATGAGGCAAGTTTTGCAAAAACCGAGAAGCTGGTTGGGCGTGACACTTGGCGCCGCCCTTGCACTATCGGTAGGTAGCAGCAGTTCTGCTTTGGGTGCGGACCAACCCAACTTTATCATGATCTGGGGTGACGATATCGGGTACTGGAACGTCAGCGCATACAATCAGGGCATGATGGGGTACGAAACTCCAAACATCGACAGAATCGCAAAAGAAGGGATGTTGTTTACCCATGCCTACGGTGAGCAATCCTGTACCGCTGGTCGAGCATCGTTTGTAACGGGTCAGTCCGGTTTTCGCACCGGTCTTCTGAAGGTCGGCTTACCCGGCGCCAAGGAGGGAATGAGCGAAAAAGACCCAACGATTGCAGAATATATGCAGTCGAAAGGGTACATGACGGGCCAGTTTGGCAAGAACCATCTGGGTGATTTGGATGAGCATCTTCCCACAAATCACGGGTTCGATGAGTTTTTTGGCAATCTGTATCATCTCAATGCCGAGGAAGAGCCAGAGAATGTCGATTATCCCAAAAGTGAAGAATTCAAGAAGCGCTTTGGACCTCGTGGTGTTCTGAAATCTACCGCCGGTGGACCGGTTGAAGACACAGGCCCTTTGACGCGCAAGCGTATGGAAACAATCGACGAAGAAGTTACTGCTGGCGCATTGGATTTCATGGACAGGGCAGTTGAGGCGAAGAAGCCGTTTTTCCTGTGGTGGAATTCCACCAGAATGCACGTTTGGACACATTTGAAGGAAAAAAGCGAAGGCGTTACCGGCCTTGGAATCTATCCTGATGGCATGACCGAACATGATGGCCATGTGGGACGGCTGCTCGACAAGCTGGACGATCTTGGAATAGCTGACAAAACAGTGGTCATGTATTCCACGGACAATGGTGCAGAGGTTTTCACTTGGCCAGATGGTGGGACCACGCCGTTTCGCGGAGAGAAAAATGACAACTGGGAAGGTGGTTTTCGTGTACCATTGCTCGTCAAATGGCCAGGTGTGATTGAACCGGGCAGACGGTCCAGCACGATCATCAGCCATCTTGACTGGTTTCCGACCCTCATGTCAGCGCTGGGCGATGAAGATATGAAAGAGCGCATGTTGACTGAAGCACCGTTCGGCAAGGGTAATGAACCGGTTCATCTCGATGGCTATGACTTTATGCCATACCTCAAAGGCGAAGTGGACAAGGGACCTCGCAAGGAGTTCTTTTATTTCTCTGATGGCGGCGACCTGATGAATCTACGCTATAACCGATTCAAGGTTGTATTTGCGGAGCAACGGGCGCACG
>JBPCWM010000335.1:0-10102 GCA_051009515.1 Rhizobiaceae bacterium
GTGTTGCAGGCCCATTGCTTTTGGACTCATCGGTTATTCACGACATCATAGCTAAAGCGACTGAACTTTCTCAGGGTGTTCTATTTAACCTGGATACATGGAAGACAAGCGGATACCGCCCAACCCCTACCATCATTGAAGCCGCGCAAGCGCTTTATGAAAAGCATGACGTACACGAAATCTCGCGTTCAGATGCCGGGGCAAAAAATCTTCACTCCACCACAAGCCGGATCGCCAACGTCATCGAAGAATCGAAACGTGATGGCCGAAAGTCAATTTGTTTTGTAACGGGTGTCCCGGGCGCCGGCAAAACCTTAAGGGAACGTGTCATTGGTGGCTACCTTCCGCGCGATAAAGTTCAGTATCGCAGTGTATTGGGAAATTCCAATTTGGATGAGGCATGCGACATTGGAGAGAAAAAAATCGGACAGCTGCTATCAAACACGAGAATGAAATTCTCCAAAGGGTGTCAACGGCTGTATAAAAACCTGTCACTGAGGCGGAGTAAAAGCAGACCAGTTGGGGTTGTTTGCTGCCAGATATGCCGGCGGCGATAAGAAAACTGGAATAGAGAATGAGGAAGTCTAGTCGAGACAGACCATTCGGTTGCTCGGGATTGCCATCAACGTCCTGACCGGTTGATCGCCGTCTTTGCCTGGGCAAGAGTAGACCTCCGTCTTTTAGTTGGTCTGCACGATTATTGATAAAGAACAAGAGGGTTGACGCAAGGAAACGGATTTCCGTTTGGTGGTAAAACATGGTTGGGATCGGCAACACACACCTCGACTAACTTGCCAATTGGGCAATACCTTCGTGGGTCAGTTAGCTGATAAGTATATTTGCAGGTGTTGAATTCTCAATCACGTAATGTGCATTTGGAATGTCGTTGCTCAAAGCCCGTTCGCGTGCATCCGGTTCATTCAGTCCAAACCGGACCCACCGTTCGACCAATCTTGCCTCCAGAATTTTCACGGGGGGATCAATAAAGATCGTTTCGTCCCATAACCCCTGAAGCTTATTCCAGGGTTCAGAATTCAAGAAGAGATAATTTCCCTCAACGATGAGCAGTGACTCGTGCTTGCCTATAATTTCGGCTCCGGCGATGGCGATATCCCTCTGGCGGTCAAACGTTGGAATGGCGACATCTTCCGATGCATCAGCCAGTCGCTTTACGAGGTGTGTGAAACCTGCTGCATCAAAACTTGGTGGAGAACCTTTGCGGTTCATCAGGCCGCGATGGCGCAGAATTGCATTGTCGAGATGAAAGCCGTCCATCGGGACAATCCGCGCCGTATGTCCTATGTCTCCAAGTGCGCGCCTGAGCGATTCCGCAAGGGTCGATTTTCCTGCCCCCGGTGGTCCTGCAATTGCCACCATAAAGCGCGGCAGATCGCGGGATCGTTCGGCAATGTGTTGGGCTAGTGTGTCGGTCTCCACAATCACCAATCTCCACAAGGCGCACAATGACAGTACCCACATTTGCAGGTTTGTCCGGCATTTAAAAGAGACATGGAAACTGAAGTGGACCTTGGAACGATAATGACCGAGAGGTCAGGTGTAAAATTGTTTTCAGCATTATACTCGGGTAGGGCCGATTCAGCCAACCCTGCATTTCTGCCCAAGAAGGGCTGCCTGTTTTATGGCGTCCAGAACTTGGATGTTTTTCATGCCTTCGCGGGCCGACACAAGCGGCGACACCTCGCCATCAATCAACTTGAGAAAATGCTTGAACTGCATTTCGATGGGATCAGCAGCAGCGTAAGTCAGTTTCCTGTCTTCAATAGGGGCCCACCAGCTCTTTTCACCCGTGTGTTCCCACATTCGCAGATCGGGAACTGACAGCGAAGCTTGCGTGCCCCCTATCGTATAGCAAGCCATGGGAGTTTTTGGATAAGCTGGATTTTCTCCCGCGGTCAATTCCCAGCTCCACGGTGCGACCACGGTATCTGAAATTGATACCGTGCCAAGGATACCAGATTCGAATTCAAGCAGAACAGCAGCTGTGTCTTCGACACTGTGATGTCGAATCGCGCTGCTTTCCATAGCCTGGACAGCTATGATTTCGCCACAAAAGTGGCGCAGCAGATCTATATCATGAATGAGGTTGATGTAGATTGGTCCTGCCCCTTTTTGCGTGCGCCATGTAGCGTTGAAATAGTCATCGGGTTTATAGAGCCAGAATTGGGCGTTTACCGTTGCGATCTGTCCAAGCTTACCATCGTCAATTGCGGCTTTCGCAGTCTGGACCAGCGGCGAATGGCGGCGATGGTGACCCACCAGGATCGGGACTTTCGCCTTTTCAGCCAGTTGAGCCAACGCCCTTGCATTGGATTGGGTGTCAGCCAATGGTTTTTCAATGAGGGTGGGAACGCCTGCTTCAAGACAGGATGTGCCGTGAGAACGGTGCAGGGCATTCGGTGAGGCAATTATGGCACCGTCAGGTTTTTGATATTTCAGATATTCACCCAGTTCGCCAAACCAGTATGCACCAAGTCGCGCGGCCAGTTGTTCGGCGTCGGGATCGGGGTCAATGATTGCACAGAGATTTGCACGCCTGTTGACCACCTCAATGTGTTTTCGACCGATTAGACCGGCACCAACCACGGCAATTCTCTTTTCAGGAGCGACGTTCATTCATGATGATCCTTTGAAGGTGCCAGATGTCTGCGCATTGCTGCTGTTCTAAATGGTGCGTTGGCTGCACCATAACCGGAATACCCATTCTGTCGCTGGACTATCTCAAAGAAGAAGCCATCGCCATAGGGCTTGCTGTAAAGTTGGTAAAAAGCCCTGGGGTCGCTGTTGCTGTGGTCATCGCCGCTTTCTTCGTCATAGAGAATATTGCTGGCTTCCAGTTGATCGCGCAGATGTTGCGAAAGGCCAAAGCGGGCCACCACGTCATCGTAGTAGTTTGCAGGGATGGGCAGGCTTTCAAAGCCCAGTAGCGCCAATTGGCTTGCGGTCTTGAGGATGTCTTCAGCTTCAAATGCGATGTGCTGGACTGCGGACCCCACTCGCCTGGCTACGAAATTTCCAACTACTGTGCGGTTGGTTTCGGCACCGTTCAGCGTCAAACGAAACGCCCTGTCGGAAGATTCAATCACCTGACTGCGTACGATCCCGCCGGGATCAACCACGTCTACAACCGGGCGTTTTTCTGTCTCGAACAGGCTTGTGTAGAATAAGGACCAAGAGAGCATTTCTTCGTAATCCATGCTCTGCGCCATATGGTCGATGCGACAAAGGCCGGCGTCCTGGTACTTATCCAGTCGTAGCTGATCAAATTCAACATTCCAGACCTGGTCCAGCCCGGATCTTTGGTCAATGAAATGCATAATACCACCGCCGACAGCATGTATGGCAGGAAGCTGAAGTTCTCCTTGCCCGACAGGTTGAGAAAACAACGGGACATCCAGCGCCCGGGCACGGTTTATACACTTTGTGGCATCGTCAACCGAAAGGCCGATGTCACAAACGCAGGTACCGCGCATCAAATAAGTTGTGTGGGCGAAGCCTTCCTGTTCGGTATTGATAACAATTCGAATGTCGCCTTGCTGCCAATAAACCACATTTTTGGTGATATGCCGTCCGGCCAGATGGAAGCCCATGGACTTCAGCATGTTACCCAGGGTTTCGGCTTCCTGTTCATCCGCAGTGAATTCCACGAAATCAACACCATTGATCTGGCTTCTGGTAGGCATGGCGGGAGTGTTCAGCGCTGGAGCAGGTTCTATGCGATTGACATCATCCATCAGGCAAAGCAGCGAACGATGGCCGTCAAGCGCAATCTTGCGTGGGCTGCCACCGCGAAACTGATCATTGAATATTTCAAGGGAAACGGGTCCATCGTAGCCTGTCGCTGCGACGGCGCGCATGAAGCCGGTTACGTCGAGATCTCCTTCCCCGGGCATATTGCGGAAGTGACGTGACCAGTAGAGCAAGTCCATTTCAATCAGCGGGGCATCTGCAAGTTGGACGAAAAATATCTTGTCTGCGGGAATTGAGCGGATTGAATCCGGCGATAGCTTGCGGCCTAAAGTGTGAAAGCTGTCTACGATCAATCCGGTATTGGGGTGGTCAGCCCGCCGCACGATTTCCCAGGCATCACGATGGTCGCTGATATGCTTACCCCAGGCAAGGGCTTCATAACCAACGCGAAGGTTTCTTTTGGCAGCAAGTTCTCCCAGTTCCTGCAGATCATCTGCAGCGCGATCGATCCCGCCCATTGCCGCGGGGTGTGCACTGGAGCAGATCAGCATCAGATCTGTTCCCAATTGCTGCATGATATCAAATTTGCGCTCAGCGCGATCAAAGGCGCGGCTGCGATGTGGTTCCGGCAAGCCCTCAAAGTCGCGAAACGGTTGAAACAACATGATTTCCAGACCATGGTCACGCACCATCTCGCCCACATCGCAAGGAGAGCCGTCAAAGGCAATAAAATCCTGTTCGAAAATTTCAATTCCGTCAAATTCAGCCGCCGCAATAGCATCCAGCTTTTCCGGTAAGTCACCAGAGATGGAGACTGTGGCAATAGACGTTTTCATGATTTCTGCTTCCTGACGACAGCAATTTTGATAATGTACCAAATGGTTCATTTGTCAATGGATTGAGTTTTCGTCTGGTAAGAGTCACATTTGGCTGAGGGCAACCAGTTGAAACCGACGATTCAAACATGAGCGAAACTGAAAATTCACCGCGTTCCCGTAATGACGGCAATGCACACCGCGCTCGCCGTGTGGGGTGGACTCAAGATCCCAGTGCTGTACGCGAAGATATTCTGGATATTGCCACGCAGGTGTTCGCCGAGCATGGTCTGGCTGGCGCACGTGTTGATGAGATCGTACGACGCACCAAAACCTCAAAGCGGATGATCTACTATTATTTCGGAGACAAGGACGGTCTCTATCTCAAAGTACTGGAAGCAGCTTATGCGCGGGTCAGGGCAGGTGAGGATGCCCTCAATCTTGAAGAACTTGATCCAACAGATGCGCTGGTACGTCTCGTTGAGTTCACTTTCGATTTTCACCGCGAAAACCCGCATTTTGTGCGTCTTGTCGCAATTGAAAACATCCACAATGCAGAATTTATGGCCCGCTCCGAACGTATATTGAAAGTGAATTCGCCAGCCATCGGAAAGCTGCGGGACATCTGCCAAAAAGGTATTGAGGCCGGACAGTTTCGTGCCGATCTTGATCCCGTGGAGCTTCACTGGTTGATCAGTTCTTCTTGTGTGTTCAATGTTTCCAACCGGGATACGTTTGAACATCTATTCGGAAGCCAGTTGTTTACGAAATCTGGTCAGGATCGCCTCAAGGCGCTGGTTGTGCGCTCAGTCTGCAATTCAGTATTGTTGGCGTGACAAGCATGAAGATCGGCTGCTGGGCTTGGTCTGACTGGTATTCGATTTCAAAATAGTTAAAGTCTGTTTCGCGCGCTTTCTGATGATCCTGCAACCTGCCGGATGCCACACTTTGAAGTCGGCGTGATAGCCACTTTCAGGGAGGATCGATGGCCAATAAGGAACTTATTGCTCAGGCAGCGCAAATCGCTCAAGATATGGTTCAAGTGGTGCATGGCATTTGGACCGCTGTTGGATGTGCGGATTCCAACTTGTATCTTGCCGAGGATTCGAAAGCGGTTGCGCTGGGTACTCTTGCGGAAAACGAGATCAATGCTACGGCGCGCAATTCCTGTTTGTGGGTCGCGAAGCAGCAATGCAAGGTCGCTTAGGAGCTGAGGAGATATGGCGCAGACAGGTGACCCAATCACAGAATCAGCTATGCCGCATGCGGTAGACAAACGTTTGGCGGATGGCCTGGCCTTTTTGTTTGTCTTGGTCATCCTGATTTATGCAGCGTCCGGTCCACTGTCGGAATTTGTACGTTGGTTCATCGAAATTACGACTGAAGATTTTTCGGACTTGTCCCGGCGCGATCAAAGACTGCTCTTGAAGCAACATTGGCTTGGAGCCGGGTTTCGGGTGATTGAACGAGGATTCTTGCTCCCGACCGGATTGATCCTGGGTCTGCCGGTCCTGTTTTCATTTGCCATGATATTTCTGACATTGCACAAAACCAGGTCTCTCCGGTGGCTGAACTGGGGCTTGACCGTAGTATCGGCAGTTGTGTTTGTGGCGTGGATTGGCAATCTTTTTGCCATTGACGGTGGCGTGTTGCCCGCCGCCCGGCCTGTGGATTTTATCCTGTTTCCAGTAGCGACCCTGATAACGCTCTATTTGACGTGGCGCTTCTTTGGTGGCTTCATCGTCGGGTTTTGCCTGTTCTGGATCATCTATTTCTTTTTACGAGGATTTTTTCCCGAGTGGACGGGAATTTTTGCCGGTTCGGATTCGACCTTTGCACAAAGCATGCGCTCCATGGTTTTGAATTTCTGGTCGCAGACCGGTGGCATGTTCGGACAACCCCTGCAGGTGGTCTCCGGCAATGTTCTGATTTTCATTGTTTTCGGCGCGGTTCTCATGGCGTCGGGGGCCGGTGATTTGTTGATGAAAATTGCCAATCGCCTGACTGGTGGTTTGACCGGGGGAGCCGCTCATGCTGCGGTTGCCAGTTCAGCGCTCTTTGGAACGCTGTCGGGAGCTGCAATATCAAATGTCGTATCAACCGGAGTCATGACAATTCCGGTAATCAAGAAATCTGGCTTCAAACCGGCCTTTGCGGGCGCAGTGGAGGCGGCGGCTTCAACGGGCGGGCAGGTCATGCCTCCGGTTATGGGGGTAGTCGCGTTCTTTGTTGCCGGCCAGATCGGGCTCGAATACCGCTATATTGTGATTGCCGCGATTGTTCCGGCAGCCTTCTTTTATCTGGGCACGTTCATGACGGTCTATTTTGAGGCAAGGCGACAGGGCATCGGGCCATTGCCTTTGGAACACCGTCCGGCTCTGACAGCTTTAGAACGACTGCAATGTCTCGTATTCGTGCTGCCGCTCGGAACGTTGTCCTATTTCCTGTTTGCACAGCCCTCGGTACCTAAAGCGGGGTTTTATGGTTTCGTTGTCGCATTGGTGTCGTCAATTGTTCTGTTTAAAAATTTTCGCAGTCCCCAAAAGCTATACAAGGCGTTTGTTGAAGCGGGGCGCATGTCGGCAATGATTATCATCATTGTTGCTGCGATTGGATTGATCGTTGGCCTGATACAGGTGTCGGGATTTAGTGGGCGTCTTTCTCTGCTTCTGGCTCAATTGGCTGGTGGTCCCCTGTTTGCGACGTTGGTTGTTGTTGCATTGGGCTCGATTGTGTTGGGGATGGGCCTGCCGCCCGGTGCAACCTATTTCATTATTGTCATTGCGTTGAGTTCCGGTATTGATGCGGTTGGAATAGCCCCATTGACCCTGCATCTGTTCGTCGTTTTCTTTGCGGTTATTTCCACCGTTACGCCACCCGTTGCGCTGGCTGCATTTGCTGCTGCGCCCATCGCGGGTGCCAGTCCGATGCGCACCGGATTTGAGGCAGCCCGGTTGTCAATTGCAGGCTTTATTCTGCCATTTGTCTTCGTTTATCATCCAGCAGTTCTGTACAAGTTGCAGGTTGTGTTCGAATGGTTTGGTTCCGGATTGCCAAATTCCAGGGCGATGATTGATGTAACAACGGTCAGTTGGGCTGACCTGGGTTGGGTGGTCGTGGCATTTGGCCTGTCCATGTGGCTGCTATCTTCTGCTCTTACAGGTTTTGAAAAAAACCGGCTGAACATGATCGAGCGAGTGCTTCGATGTGGTATGGGCCTGGCCGTCCTGTTTCCAAACATGACCATCGCGATACCGGCTTTTGCCTGCGGCGTTGGGCTTGTGGTCGCACACAGATTCCTCAAGGGAGAACCATCAGCGGTCGATGTCAGACCGGCCTGATCCACGCATTAACAATGGGAGAAACATACATGCGTAAATATACAATGGCGGCACTTGCCGCACTTGCATTGGCAACCTCCGCGCAAGCGGAAGACAAAACCCTGAAGATGGCAACAATTGCACCGAGTCTGGGACAGGCAATCACAATGGCAACATTTGCTAATATTGTTTCCGACAATCTCGACGACATCAAGATTGAGGTGTCCGGTGGTGGTGCAGCCACGCTTCACATGATGGAGGTGGCAAAGGGCAACCTAGATATGTCGATGACATCGCCTGTGGTTTACAATCTCATGGCTGGCGGCAAGGCCATGTACAAGAAATCACCAGATGCGCCGGAGCTGGCAAAGAATCTCGATCTGCTGATGTGGTTCCCATATGGGCAATATCACTTTGCCGTTCGTGCGGATTCCGACATCAAGACGCTGGATGATATCGAAGGCGCATCTGCCTTTCTTGGGCCGGTTGGCGGCGGAGCATTTAATGCAGCAAAAGGGTGGATTGAGGCTACAACCGGGTTGAAGGCTAATGAGGACTACGACGCGATCAAGGCCAACTGGCAGACTGGATTTCAGGCCTTTCAGGATGGCAAGATCGATGTCTACACCAATGGCTGTCTCGACCCGTGCGGCCAGTTCATTCAGTTTACCGAAACCGAGGATATTCGCTTTATCGGTGCTGCTGATGACACGGGAGAGGCAGTGGACAAATGGCTTGGAAAATTTCGTTATCGTGATCCGGTAGCCAATGGGCTCTACAAGGGACAAAAAAATGAAGGCCCTGTCGTTTCCTTTAATACAGCCGTCGGCATAGCAGTTCGCGCGGATTTGGATGAGGAGACGGTGTACCAGATCACCAAGACATTTTGGGACAACCTCGACAAGGTTACGTCCGAAGCTCCGTGGGCTAAAGCACTGGACGTAAAGTTTGCCGCCCAGCAACGTGGCCTCATGAAACTTCATCCCGGTGCAGCGCGCTATTACAAGGAAGCAGGTGCCATGTAACTTCCAGCAGGGGCCGACGCCTCTCGTGCAGACCGTCGGTCCCAATCTTCGTTTGGGCAACAAATAGGCAGGATTGAGAGATGAAGGTAGCATTGACAGGTGGCGCAACAGGAATTGGCGCATCAGTTGCCGCCAGATTGAAAGAGCAAGGCGCTACTGTCATCGCCTTTGATGTCAACGAACCGATGGAAAATGTTGATCGTTGGATTCAGGTTGATCTAGGAGACCCCACTTCGATCAGCGACGTTGTTCGCTCAGCCGACAGTGGTTTTGACGCCCTCATCAATAATGCAGGCCTGCCGCCACGCGAGGGCATGTCGGAGGTGATTTTGAGGGTGAACTATTTTGGCCTCAAACACTTCATGACAGCCATGCTCGACAAGCTGCAACCCGGCGCATCCATAGTGAACATCGCATCAAAAGCAGGAGCGATGTGGCGGGACAATATCGAAGAAGTGAAGGCTCTGATGGCGTTGAAGGGCACCACCGATTTGTCCGATTTTGTGGGCCGCAACGGTATCGACCCTGTTCGCGCTTACAATCTGTCCAAGGAAGCCGTCATTGCCTTGACTATGGCTGAGACCGAAAGACTTTTAAGGCGGGACATCCGGGTGAATTCGGTGAGCCCGGCTGCGGTTTCCACGGGCATATTGGATGATTTCAAGAAAGCTTTCGGAGATCGCGCAGCTCAGGCAATTGCCCGAGCTGGCCGCCCCGGAACTTCCCAGGAGATTGCCGAAGTCATTGTATTCCTTGCCAACCCTCAAAGTGGATGGATCAAGGGACAGGATATCACAATTGATGGTGGAATGACCGCCATGGTGATGACAGATGCATTTGGCCTGAATTGAGTTTGCAAGAGCAGTAGAACTGCCCATATTTTGGAAAGTTCAGCAGAAATAGCGCTAATTTTGCGTTGTTCACGACAGTTTGCTCGATTGAGGACACATCGGCACCTTGCATTTCAGGCCTGCCAAATGCAACGTTGATGCAGGGCAGGACGTTGGGCAACTATTCATCTGACATCTGACCCCAATTTACACTTTGACTGGAATAAGGGAAACCAGATGTACAAGACAGTAACCATGACGGGTGTGGCATTGGCTACACTGCTTGCGGCCACAACGGCTTATGCTGACAATCCATTGTCTAAGGAAAATGAAAATATCGAAAGATATGGTAAAGTCGAAGGCTGGACGGCTTACACCAACAAAACCCGCAGGAATTGCTATAT
>JBPCWM010000336.1:0-45617 GCA_051009515.1 Rhizobiaceae bacterium
TCATGCTGGGGTGGTCGATGGTGCTGGTGGTACTGATGCGAGCCACATGCCAGCCCTTGCCGATAACGCAATACTATCGAAGTGCGGGGAAATAATTAAGTTCCCGGATCGTGACACGATCGGCAGAAATCTCCACGAATTCACCTTCGCTGACCATGCGCCAGTTGCAATGGTCCCCGTCAAGCGGTTCAGAAGCGAGAATCCGGCCGGTGCAGCAGTCAGGTTTCGATAAATAGAGAGTGGGTGCGTTGCCGTCGCTGGAATAGCGACAGCCATTGGTAACTTTGCCGTTAGACATGACAAAGGTGAGTCGCAGGGGCTGTCTGCATTGGTGGTCGGTGCGCAGATTCTCGATCAATCGAATGGCCCGTTCACAAGCTACACTGGGATGGTCCGGCTGATCTTCATCCAACCCCAGCGACATGATCAGCAAAAACAACAATTCGGAATCGGTAATGCCGAGACGTTGGCGAAACAAATGGTCTGGCAACAGGTTCTCGAGTGGGCGGCGCAGTTTCTCAAATCCGCCGATCTGGCCATTATGGGCAAAGGACCAGGAACCGTGTGTGAAAGGGTGACAATTTTGATAGGTGGCGCCGCCAAATGTCGATGCGCGGACATGGGTAATGAAGCTGGGAGCGTGAATGGCTCGGCACAAATTCAGCAAGTTCGGGTTGGCCCAGGCAGGCATTATTTCTTTATATAGCGCTGCCTGGGCCGCTCCCTCGCCTGTCCCGCAACTGCTTTCTGTAATATCGCCCCGAAAGCGGTTGTGGTTGGCGTACCACGCGAGACCGAACCCGTCTCCGTTGACTGCCAGTTTGGCTTCCTCAGCCACCTGGCTTTGAACAATCAGTGAGTGACTCGGCCTGATGACAATGTCCTCAAGTCGAACGGAAGGCCCTTGATAGGCGATCAATCGACACATCGCGCCTATCTGTTCTCAATGCGGAAATACATTTTGCGGATCAGGTTACTGGCCGTCTTTTCAAACAGACATGGGATGAAGGCATGAATCAGCGCAGCCCCTCCCGCCAGAAACAGAGTCAATGAAAACCGTCCCGCAAAGGCCATGTGTTCAACATAACTCTCATCGACCGTTGCCGGGTGGTCGAGAAACACTCTGGAAATCATGGCCCGCATTAGTTCTGCTCCAGTTAAAGACCATAAAACGATACTGCGACATTAGCTGGAATAATTCTCAATTATCTCCCATAATCAGAAAATATTGAGAAATAATCCCAAGAATGGAGAGTTTTGTGGACAATTTTGATAAATCTATTCTGCGTGCTTTGCAAATTGATGCCTCCCAGTCCATCGAATCGCTGGCTGAAAAAGTGAATCTGTCCCGTAATGCCTGCTGGCGGCGGGTGAAACATCTGGAAGAAGCAGGGATTATTACTGCACGGGTTGCCTTGGTTGATCCGCTTGCAGTCGATCTTGATCTGACTGTCCTCGTATTGTTACGCACCAGTGAACACGCGACCGGGTGGGCCGATAAATTTCGCGCGGTAGTTCTGGCCATGCCGGAAATTACAGGCGCATTCAGGATGAGTGGTGATCTCGACTATGTTTTGCGGGTGCGGGTGCGCGATGTGAAAACCTATGATGCCTTCTATCAACGCCTGACCTCCCGTCTCAAACTGAGTGACATTTCAGCCAGTTTCGTAATGGAAGAAATCAAGGACACAACCGCTTTACCGTTGTGAGTGGTGCACCATCACGAGATTTGAACCGCGTTCATCAAGGCACGCGCGTGGCCTCGCGTTCATCAAGCGCTTTAACAAATTCTTCGGTGCTCCAGCCTGCAGCCAGCGCTTCGTGTATCAGTTGTTGCTGACTTTTGGGAGCCAGTCCGCCAACCGGTGGATCATTATCCAAATTGGTGGGGAAGGCATAGCCTTCTGCTGTGCTGGCAATCACGGCGCGGAGTTCTGGCTGTGTCAGTGATCCTGAATTCAAAACCGGGTAGACAGTTTTGCACATGGAGACACGGTCAATCACCTCCATGGCCTGTCCCAAAGCCGATGATACCTGCAACAGGTTTGCCATGCGCTCCACATCGGTTGTCACATTGTCTCCGGCACCATGCAGAAGACCGGGGGAAAAGAACAGCAAATCTCCCTTGTTGAGGGGCAATTGCACATATCTGTCATCAAACAGGCTCCTCACGTCGGGATCGCGGTAGGAACTGTAGTTCGCCGACCACGTCTGTGAGAATGGTAGCAATTTGGTTGTGCCGGATTCGATGGGCATGTCACAATGGGCGACCGCTCCCTGCAGGGTGAGTTGGGCGGAAAAAGCGTGAACATGGGCGGGATAGGCTTCCACTTGCTCCTGGGTCATGAATCCCAGATGGTAGTCGCAATGGGCTTCTTGCGCCTTGCCACCCGGGCGCACCACATTCACCTGAGCTGTCATCTGAAAGGCCGGACCAAGCCACGCTTCGCTGGCCAGCTCAATCCAGCCATTGCTGTGATAACGCGTGTAGACTTCAGCGTCGGCGCGACACAGTTTTTCAAGACTGTTCCAGATCCGGTCATTGGCTCCACTGGCTGCAAAATGGTCGGCACCGCTGGCTTTGGTGGTTCTCTCCTGCTGGATAATTCGGGCAAATGCAGCTGTTGCATCATCTATAACTGACGTGTCTGAATAGGCGCTGCGAAGGACAAATGCTCCGGATCCGGTCAAAAGGTTTTTTGCCAGTTCATCCATCAATTGCCGGCGCTTCTGTGCATCAGACAGGCAGTCTTCAAGAGCAGGGCAGTCATAGATTGGTATATTGTGTGCAATGGAACTGGCATGCGGCACATGTTCCTGCCTCAGTTGTTGCGAAAGGATTGCGTCAAGTTTCACAATGTTCACCATGGGACAGACCGAGTGCGAATGTAATTTTAAAAATTGTTATCAAGTTGCGGGGGGGTTGCAAGCTATTGTAATCGAACCACCGTGCCTAATCCGGTAAGATGCGTCTATGGGCCCAAAAGGTAACTTTCACATTTTGGCGTACCAATGGTATTCAAAACCCAGAAATAGGTGGTAGACAGGCCAAACACGGTATCAAGGAGATGAGACGGTGCTCACCAAGGCTGAAGAACTGAACCATGAGACGATCAATACACCTGAACTGGCCCGGGCCAAACCACCCGCGCTGACATGGGAAGATCCGTTCCTGTTGGACCAGCAATTGACGGAAGATGAGCGCCTGATTCGCGATACGGCCCGTGCATACGCCGATGAAAACCTTGTTCCGCGCATCCTGGAAGCCAATCGCAATGAAGTGTTTGATCCTGGTATCATGACCGAAATGGGTGAGCTCGGGCTGTTGGGGGCTACCATCCCGGAAGAATATGGCGGGGCAGGGGTCAATTATGTGTCCTACGGACTGGTGGCCCGCGAAGTCGAACGGGTGGATTCTGGTTATCGTTCTGCAATGTCGGTGCAATCATCATTGGTGATGCATCCGATTTTTGCTTATGGCACCGAAGAGCAACGGCAAAAATATCTGCCGGGTTTGGCGTCAGGAAAATTGATTGGGTGCTTTGGTTTGACCGAGCCAGATCATGGCTCCGATGCCGGGGGAATGCTGACACGCGCCAAAAAGGTGGAAGGTGGCTATTCGCTCTCCGGTGCCAAGAACTGGATCACCAATTCACCGGTGGCGGATGTCATGGTTGTCTGGGCAAAATCAGATGATCACGATGGAAAAATCCGCGGCTTCATATTGGAGCGCGGTATGAAAGGACTCGATACGCCAAAGATTGAAGGCAAGTTCTCACTGCGGGCATCCATCACCGGCATGATCCAGATGGAGGACGTTTTTGTTCCCGAAGAAAACCTGTTGCCCAATGTTTCCGGTCTGGCCGGCCCGTTTGGCTGCCTCAACAAGGCCCGATACGGCATTTCCTGGGGCGCAATGGGTGCCGCTGAATTCTGCTGGCATTCAGCCCGGGAATATACGCTGGATCGCAAACAGTTTGGCAAACCATTAGCGGCAAACCAGTTAATCCAGAAGAAACTGGCAGACATGCAGACAGAGATATCCCTTGGTCTGCAAGGTTCGCTGCGCCTTGGTCGCATGATGGATGAACATAATTCACCGGCTGAACTGATCAGCCTAATGAAACGCAACAATTGCGGCAAGGCACTGGATATTGCCCGCACCGCCCGCGACATGCATGGCGGCAATGGTGTTTCAGACGAATATGGTGTCATTCGCCACGTGATGAATCTCGAAGCGGTGAACACCTATGAAGGTACCCATGATATTCATGCATTGATTCTGGGTCGCGCGCAGACAGGCATTCAGGCCTTCATGTAGGCACAGCGGCGAGGCGGCGTGGCGGCGAGGCGGCGAGGTTTTGAAGTTGCGAAGCTAACAAGGCAGAATTTCAATGACAGAGTTCAGGCAGGCACGACGCGATGATCTGGAAGCGATTGTCGCGCTGTTTGCCGATGATGAACTGGGTCGATTGCGGGAAGATCCGTCACTGCCGCTCAACCAGAAGTATCTGGATGGCTTCGCCCGTATAGAAGCCGATGCAAACCAGGTTCTGCTGGTAGCAGAGTCTGACGGCCAGCTGCGGGGCGTGCTCCAGATTACCTTTATTCCATATTTGTCACGCCTTGGTTCGACGCGCTCGATCATTGAATCCGTCAGAATTGCCTCCAGACTGCGAGGTCGTGGCATTGGCACGAAAATGGTTCAGGAAGCGATTCAAATATGTCGGCAACGGGGATGTGACATCGTCCAGCTCACGACCGACCGGAGGCGAGACAACACGCGCAGGTTCTATGAAGCCCTAGGCTTTGAAGCGACCCATGATGGCATGAAGCTGTTTCTGTGAAAGGGCCGGTTGCGATTGAGACGGCCGTGACAATTGCAGTTTGGAACAGCGATTTTTTCATGATCGTTACTGTTTCTGAACTTTCCGCCGCGGCTCCAGTGAATTTTGATTAAGCTCATATGGGAAACTCAGCCTCGACCAATGTGCAAGATGCACATGGCGACCCAATTTTTGAAGGCTCCCGTGAAACCACAAACCCTGCAAGTAGCGAAATTGCTTCCAAAAAACGTCAGGGTGGCAAGATGGGTGACTTACCGTTCGATCCAGATCGCTCTGAAATCATTGACATTGGTGAGCGTTGGCCCGGTTACAATCAGATCGTCCAAAGCCTCAAAAAACGTATAAGCGTCGTGCCTGTCGAGCATGGACTGAGCGTCCAACCCTGCGGCCTTTGCTCTTGTGAGGGTGTCGGGAGTGATGATGGCACCGGCGTTGTCTTCACTGCCATCGATGCCATCCGTATCGGCGGCCAGTGCGTATATGCCTTTTGCACCGTCGAGGGCGATGGCGAGCGATAAAAGATATTCGCAATTGCGCCCACCTTTTCCGCTCTTGCCATTCGAACCGCCCTTGTCGCTGTCGCCACCTGACTTGACAGTCACGGTGGTTTCTCCTCCTGACAGGATCAGTCGATGATCTCTTTGCAACGCGAGTCTGGCATGTTCTTGCGCAACCAATCGGGATTCTCCCTCGATATCAGCGCCAAGGGATTTGACGCCCTGCATTTGATGTTCGGCAATATCAAGCACCGCACTCAACATATCAGCGGGGCGGCTGATCATGATGAATTGCGAATTCGAAAACAGGGCATCTTCAGGCTTTGGCGTTTCGGCATTCTCGCTGCCCAAATGCTTGTTCACTGAGGCGGGGGCTGAAATCCCATAGTGGTCGAGCAGGTTGATTGCGTCCCGGGTGGTGGTGGGATCGGGAACCGTGGGGCCTGAGGCTATGGTGCTTGGATCATCATGGGGCACATCAGAGATGGCAAGGGTAACAACCCGCGCCGGCGCCGCTGCCTGTGCCAATCGGCCGCCTTTGATGGCGGACAGGTGTTTGCGCACCGTATTCATTTCGCCAATTGGGGCGCCGCTCATGAGCAGTGATTTGTTGACTGTTTTTTTGTCTTCAAGAGTAATCCCCTCAGCAGGAAGTGCAAGCAGGGCAGAGCCACCGCCAGAAATAAGGCAGAGCAGCAAGTCGTCTTCTCCAAGCATGCGGACCTGTTTGATGAGTTCGATTGCTGCATTATGTCCACGGTCGTCGGGTACGGGGTGGGCCGCTTCGATGGTTTTTATGCGTTCACATTCTACTGCATGCCCATAGCGTGTGAGAGCGATACCGGACAAAGGTGCATCTTTTGGCCAGGCTTTTTCCGTTGCGCGTGCCATTGAAGCCGCTGCCTTGCCTGCCGCTATCAAAAGGGTGCGGCCTTTGGGTGGGTTGGGCAAATGGGCAGGAAAGCAGTTGGCCGGATCAGCCGAATCCACTGCTTCTTTAAAGAGGTTGCGCAGGAATGCGCAGATTTCGGTGTCTGTTTCAGGTTCTGTCAATTCGGGGCTTTCACATTCCAGATCGATGTATGACAATAGCGCTCATACGAAATTCGTCACCGATTTGGAATAGTGCCTTGCCCACACCAACCGAACTGCGTCTGTCCAAGGACAAGAAGACCCTAACTGTATCTTTTGATTCAGGTGGCAGATATGAAATCAGCGCCGAATTGCTGCGTGTGGAATCGCCTTCTGCAGAAGTCCAGGGGCACGATCCAAGCCAAAAGAAGATCATACCCGGCAAACGCAATGTGGAAATTATCAATATGGAACCGGTTGGAAACTATGCGGTGCGCATCGTCTTTGACGATATGCACGATACCGGTATCTATTCCTGGGATATCCTTTACCGGTTGGGGCGGGATGGTGAAAAGTTGATGAAGACCTATAGAAGCAAATTAGCAGAGCAGGGGTTGTCCAGTTAGGTATGCAATTGCTGGCGATCAAGTCAGCTTGTGGATGACCGGACCGCAAGCTTGGCGCTTGCCCGGCGCAGGTTTAAACCGGGTGGGTCAATTTCAACCGGTCTGGACCAGTGGCGAAAATCTATTTCAATTATTCGGCGATGAATGCCGGCAAATCGACCATATTGCTTCAGGCCTCGCACAATTATCGTGAGCGGGGCATGAATACCCTGTTGTTGACTGCTGCGCTGGATGACAGGTCTGGTGTTGGTGTGATTGGGTCACGCATAGGTCTTGAGGCAGACGCGCATACATTTGCAGCGGGTGATGATCTCTATGACCATGTTGCGCGGCAACACGAGCAGGCAGCCGTCAATTGTGTGCTCGTGGATGAGGCCCAGTTTCTGAGCCCTGATCAGGTCTGGCAATTGTGCCGCGTGGCCGACCGGTTGGGTATTCCGGTCATGTGTTACGGCCTGCGCACGGATTTTCAGGGCAAGCTCTTTCCCGGCAGTTCGGAACTTCTTGCTCTTGCCGATTCGTTACGGGAGATCCGTACGATTTGCTGGTGCGGTCGAAAGGCGACCATGGTTGTGCGCCTCGATGAAAACGGGCGTGTGCTGGAGGACGGGGATCAGGTCGCAATCGGTGGTGAGGAAAGTTATGTCTCTTTGTGTCGCCGACATTGGGATGATCGCGACATAGGGCCGTCCAGCCAACTCAAAATGTTCCTGTGATTTGATCATAATTCCGCCCGTCGCGCGGTTTGAGGTGGGTATGGCGCAGGGATATTCAGGGCAATTGACTAAATTTTTCGCCCAATTCTATGCAAAGCGGATTTGTTTTCGCGCCAAACTGATTACCACAGGTGGATAAATTGAGACCGTGTTAAGGTCTTCCTAACCATAAACAACCCATGATTGTGCAAAGGGCGAATTCCGCGCGCAAGCGCGTGATTGGCCATGGGCAATTACCTGACTTGGGGTTTGGCGCGAAAATGGCGGGATCGTTTCAATCGATATTCAGACGCAAATCCGCGTCCATGCCAACACCTCCGACAGAAGATCGATTGCTCATGCGCGTACTTGAACCCCGCATTTTGCTTGACGCTGCGGCTGCCGAAACCGCTGCTGATGCAGCGGGGCAGGCCGCGCACAGCCAATTTGCTGATGATTATATCGCGGCAATGGCCAATGGTGGTGGCGGGCTGGCGTCTGAAGATTCCCAAGAACACCGCGCTGACAATTCGGAAGCAGCAGAAACAGATCTTGTCATTCCACGGCGCACTGATCGTGAAATCGTATTTATCGATTCAGCCGTTGAAAATGCGGATTCACTCATTGCGTCGCTGGAACCCGGTGTCAGCATTCACATGCTGGAGGCCGGGTCTGACGGCGTGTTGCAGATTGCTGAGATCCTGGACAATTCGGGAGGTTATGATGCCATTCACATATTTTCTCATGGAGATGTTGGTTTTCTAAGACTTGGCGACAGTGTTTTGAATGAAGCCTCAATTGGAGGCGCGCACAAATCCGCTCTGGAATCTATTGGTGCAGCGCTGTCAGAGACCGGCGATATCCTTATATACGGATGTAACTTTGGTCAGGGCGAGGTGGGAGCACGTGCGGCCAATCTGTTGGCCACAGCAACGGGAGCTGACATTGCAGCATCTGACGATCTGACTGGTTCTGAATCCCTGTCCGGCGATTGGGATCTTGAAGTTTCGCAAGGGGACGTTAAGGCGCAAGGCTTTACGCTGCCGAACTGGCACGGACTTCTTGAAGGTTTTGATCTTCAGCCCACGGCGGGGCCAACAATTGGACATCTCGACAATGGTGTGGTGGGCACGGCTAACACAATTGCCACCTGGAGTGATGCCGTTACTCGTGATCCAGGTGGTGGGCAGCCTTTGGAATATTACGATATCCGAGCAACATTGATCGGTTTGTCAGATGGCATGTCGGCGACTTTCGAAACTGCAGCTTCCACCGATGGTTCCATGGACGATTTCCGGGTTGTCGTGACCAATATTGGCGACGTAGTGGGCTCTGCTGGCGGTCAGGATATCGTGGAGGAAGGCAGCGTTGTTGTGCGCTGGGCAATTTATGAAGCTGGCACGGATGCCTTGGCGTCACCGGACAAGCTCAATTTGGTGTTCAAGGATATCGAGGGCCTGGCAGGCACACCGGAAACACGCGAAACAGTTGCTGTGGAGTCTGAGCAAATCGTATCTTACACCGTCAACAGTGGTAGTGATTTGCAGGTTGGCTATGGTTGGGATGGACTAACCGCATCTGGTACCCAGCAGGGAGTGGGAACAATCGGTTCGGATATTGGCATGTCCTGGGCCAGCACCAACCAATTCGTCGTCACTTATACATCGCGCACTCTGATTACCAATTTCGATATGGATGGCGACCGGGGCATGTCGGTCTTCCCGACACCGGAAACCACAAAAACCCAGTTGATTGACCTCAACGGCAGTGCCACTGGAAAAGATCACACAGTCGTCTACACTGACGGGTCAATCCTGGGCAGCAACGCTGACATACCCGTCAGCCTGGTCGACGAGAAAATGTCAATATTTGATTTTGACAGCGATTTTCTTGAATCCGCCACAGTGACTCTGACCAACCCGGGAGCGGGTGATCAAATCAACTTCGATCCACTCTTGTTCGGTGCTCTTGGGTTGTCAGGATCGTTGACCAATACAGGGTCTGAACTGGTATTGGAATTGTCTGGCTCAGCTACCGTTTCCAACTACGAAACGGCACTGCAATCATTGACGTACTCCAATTCCAACAGCGCGGCCAGTTTTGATCGTTCCTATGATCGCGTGATTGAGTTCTCAATTTATGACGGTGTGATCACTTCCGATATTTCTCGAACTACCGTGCAACACGCAACGGCAGATCAGGCCCCATTGGCAGGTGCAAATGTTTATGTGGAGGACGAGGATACGGCGATTTCTGCTGGTATCGCGACCGGCCTTCTATCAAATGATTCAGATCCTCAAAATTCTCTTCTGACAGTGATCGGCGCAACTGATTCAGACTCAAATCCCATTTCCATTGGCACAGCACATACGATGCCGAGCGGTGCCCTGCTGACTCTCAACGTCAATGGCAGTTTTACCTATATTCCTCCGGCTCACTATAGCGGCAACGAGACTATTAGCTACACAATCAGCGACGGCACACACTCCTCGGTTGGAAATGCCACCTTCGACATTCAACCCATCATCGATGACGTGACGATTACTGTAACGCAGCCTGATCCACTGACCGATGAGGATATTTCTTCAAACCCGATCTCTGTAACAACATCATCGAACGATCCGTCGGAAACACAGATCGTGATAGCCTCTGGCATTCCTCAAGGTGTGGTGATCACCGACGGTGTATATTCATTTACGACTGAAGATGGAATTTATGATGTTGAAGTGACGGAATGGGACCGCTCTCAAATCCGGATATTGCCGGTCCAGAATTCTGATGAAGACGTAGAGATCACATTCATAACCGAAAATTTCGAGATTGATGGTTCATATAGTTTCGACAGCCAGACAGTCACGTTCGAAGTAGATGCGGTTGCTGACGTGCCCATATTAATTGTGGAACAGGCCTTTGGCGATGTTGATGCCAGCGTGCCTTTGGCGGATACGATTTCGGTTGAGCTCTTTGACACTGACGGTTCTGAAGAAATTACCGCCATCACAATTGACGGAATTCCTGTTGGCGCACAAATGCTCATTGACAGCGGACCGCTGCCGATCGTGGGCGGCAGTGTTACATTTGGCCTCCTTGATCTACCTGGATTGATCTTTGTTCCACCGGTCACGGGAAGCGATGCAGTCTACAATTTGACGGTTTCGGCCACGGCATCGGAAACCAACCCGGAAAACGGTGTCCAGCAATTCAGCGCGTCCCAGTTTGGCGTGGGCTTGCGTATTGAACTGAACGACAATGATAACCCGGTGGTTACGGTTGATGATATCGCGTCGACATTTGCCGGTGAAAGCGTCTCGATCTTTGTCCTGGATAATGACTTCATTCCGGACGGGGCACCCCTTGTCACCCATATAGATGGGCAGCCTATCGACACCGCAAACCCGGTCGTATTGGCCGGTGGTCAGGGACAGGTGGAACTCAGCCCGTTTGGCAATCTGGTCTTTCACGCATCCGACACATTCGCCGGTGAAGTCAAATTTGGATACACTGCACAAGATGCAGATTTTAGTACCGATGATGGGATAGTGACTGTGCGGGTAGAGCCGCGCTGGAAACTGTCATCCGTGCCCTCCGTACAGGAAGGTAACGACGCCCGTTTCGTGCTCGCCATTGAAGGGGGTGTTGCACAGGGGGACAGTATAAGCGTGGACCTTGTGCTGGAAGATGGAACTGCGACACCCGCAGACCATGCAACCTTGCTCGATGCCATTAGTGACAGCATTGCTAATTTGGGGCAAGACGCGTTCTCGTTTGACGGCACGACCGTAACGTATAATTCTCCATCGACCAATTACTCGACCAGTTATGATCCAGCGTCGGCAAGTTTTATCGACATATCAAGTACGGGAGATTCCCTGAACCTCGGCAATGACGGCATATCCAGCCGGTCGATCGGATTTGAATTTGATTTTTATGCCGATGAGTTTTCAACTGTATATATTTCGGCCAATGGCTATTTGACATTTGGCAGCCCCGGAGTATCACCTGACAATGCGTCATTAGACGGATCAGCCTTGTCCAGTCGGCCGGCGATTGCACCGTTCTGGGACGATCTTAATACCGCAAGCGGCAGTGTCTATGTGCAAACCCTTGGAGCCAGCGAGGGGCAAAGGCAGTTTGTTGTTCAGTGGGAGGGCGTGCAAAACCAGAGTGGTGCCAACGGCACAGGGTCGTTTCAAGTCGTTCTCAATGAGTCCAATGGCAGTATCGCGTTCAACTATCGCGATGTGATTTTTGATGGAACCGGCGACAATGCGGCCGGTGCCACGATAGGTTTGCAGAGTTCCGACGGGGTTGCGGATGAATTTGCATTTGACGCTGCAGATGCTGTCAGCGACGGATCATCCATCGCTTTTTCCCGCGAAGCCAATGTTGATGTCGAACTGCTGATTGATGTTCCAATTGTCGATGATCCCGATTTTGAAGATGTGGAAGACTTCGGTTTGCGGATCAGCAACTCGATCAATTCCGCCATCGGAACAAACAATGCAACCGTCAGCATTGCAGTCAGTGACAATGCGGCACCTGTCGCAAACGATGACAGTCTGGCGACGCTGGAAACCGGAACAGGCCTGATCAACGTGATCACCAACCTTGGTGGCATGGATATCGACCCCGAAGGCCATGCACTTCAAATAGCCGAAGTGGATGGTGTGGTAATCACCGGTGGTACAGCGGTGACACTGTCATCCGGCGCAACTGTTGGTGTAAATCCCAATGGTAGCCTGAACTACAATCCCACTGGTGCTTTTGCACATCTTGGTGAAGGCGAATTGGGAACAGACACGTTCAATTATCGTGTTGTTGACTCCTATGGCGCAGTTTCACCTGTCGTTGGAATGGTGACCGTAAACATAACGGGTGAAAACCAGACCGCTGTTATCGACCTTGATGATGACGGTACGACAAGCGCCACGACCAATAGTATTGTCTACGGCCCCCTTGAGACCACAATGAGCGTGGCAGCTGCTGACGCTGTTGTTCTTGATGTCGATGATACGGAACTTACTTCTTTGTCGATAGCGCTCGGTGGGTTTGCACAGCCTGGCAATGAAAAGCTGCATGTCGGTGCGTTGACAATTGAATACGGCTCGCTTCTCAACAGCACGGTGACCGTGGGCGGTACAGTGTTCAGGGTTAATTATGATGGTGCCAACAACATCCTGATTACAAATGACGGCGCAGCAGAAGTTCCCATTGGTGATATGGAAGCACTAATTCGCACCGTAAGTTATGAAAACGATTCCAATGACGACACACGCGGAACCCGTACCCTGACATTCATTGCCACTGATGATGATGGTCCCGGTGCTCAATCGGTTTCGGAAATATATGTAGTTGGAAACAATGTGGCGCCAATCGCGGGAGAGGACGGCAGTCCTACACCATATGAAATGGTCGAGGATACCTCCATACTCATTACACTGGCAGATTTGTTGGCCAATGACAGCGACGTTGATTTCAATCCTCTTAGTATTGTCGCGGTTGATGGCGGCGCTAACGGAGCGGCTGTTCTCGATGGTTTTGGCAATGTGATCTACACACCCAACCCCGATTTTGCGGGCCCAACGGTGTTCACCTATACGCTGGATGATGGTGACGGTGGACAGGACACCGGAACAGTCAATGTCAATGTAATCCCTGTTAATGATGCCCCCCGAATTGACCTGAACGGATTGCAGCCTGGAATAGGCAACTCAATCACCTATATCGAAAACGATCCGGCAACATCCATGTTCCTGTTGACGGGCACCTTGACAGATGTGGACAATGGCACACTAGCAGGGGCGCAGGTCGTACTGAATAATGGGCAAATTGACGATGTACTCTCCATCGGTCCACTGCCAGCGGGAATAACGGCTTCAATAGTTCCGGCCAACGCGGTGACCGGCCTCACATCGCCTGCAACCGCTACTATTCAGTTCTTCGGGGTGGCCAGCGTGGCCGATTATGAAGCAGTGCTTAGGTCAGTCGGCTTCTCAAACACGTCAGATCTCCCGGCAACTGTCGACCGCGTGGTAACGTTGACGGCGACGGATGGAATTGAAGCCTCTGTGGTTTCCACTGCGACTATATCTATCCAAAGAATCAATGATTTGCCGGACACCAACCCGGATACAGGGCTGAGTTTTGACGAAGATTCTTCCATCACGGTCTCACCTGCGGACTTGCTTGCCAACGACAGTGACGCAGATCTTGAAACGCTGACCATTACGTCGGTCCAGGACCCTGTAAACGGTACAGTGATTACCAATGGAAGCGGCGATTTCGTGTTCACCGCTGACCCGGACTACTTCGGGCCTGCCTCTTTCACCTACACAGTTGAGGATCAGTCCGGGGGTATAGTGACTGAAACCGTGTACATGACGGTCAATTCAGTCAATGACCGTCCGGTCGTTACGCTTGACGCAAGCAGTGGTGATGGCAATTACGCAACCACGTTTGTAGAAAATGGGGTTGGCATTCCCATCGTTGCGCCCACAATTTCATTGGCGGATATTGATCATTCCAACCTCTCAGGCGCAACCGTGGTCTTGGCCAATGGGCAGGTCGGCGACATGTTGGACTATGGCACGCTGCCGGCCGGGCTGACCGTCAGCGTATTGCCAGTTGGTGCGATTGCAAGTGCTGGACCAATAACCCTGACATTGAACGGCTCGGCTCCGCTTGCTGATTATGAAGCGGCCTTGCGGGCAATCACCTATCGCTCGAACTCGGAATCTCCATCAATCATAGATCGCTCGATCAACGTGCGGGTCAACGACGGCATGGACGATTCAAATATTGGCACAACAACTGTTACTGTGATCTCAGTGAATGACCAACCGGTGGCAAATGACGACGGCTCCATTGCCTTTGATGAAGACACGACCCGCATTTTTACTCCAGCAGAACTGCTGGGTAACGACTTGGATGTGGATGGAGACACGCTTGAAATCAACTCCGTGCAAGCCGCAGTCAACGGCAATGTTGTTCTCAATGGGGACGGCACGGTTAGCTTCACGCCTGACAGCAACCACTTTGGCCTAGCCTCCTTCACCTACACGATTGATGATGGCAATGGTTTGCAGTCTACGGCGACAGTCAATTTGACGATCAATTCTGTCAATGATCTTCCCCAGATAGATCTGGACACGGGCGACGGAGGGTCCAGTTTCAGCACAAGCTATGTCGAAAACGGACCGCCCATCCCTGTGGTTGATGCTTCAGCCTTGATTCAGGATGTTGATGACACGACAATGGCCGGTGCAACACTTGTGCTGACCAATGGTCAAACGGGCGACAGACTATCCATTGGAACCTTGCCTGGGGGCATTACTGCCAGCGTCAGCCCACCTGCGGCTCTGACTGCGCCGGGACCAATGACAATCAACTTGTCAGGGGCTGCATCTCTGGCCGACTATCAAACTGCTTTGAGCGCGGTTACTTATGTGTCGCAATCCGACAATCCGACAAGCGTGACCCGAACGGTGGCCATCTCGGTCAATGATGGTATTGACGACTCCGTGGTCGCAAATACTCAGATTTTCGTAACTGCGGTCAACGACGCCCCGACGGCGAATGATGATGGCACTTATATAATCATTGAGGATACCAATCTCGTATTGTCGCAAAGCGACTTGCTGGCCAATGACAGCGACCCGGAGAATGACGCGTTGACTCTTGTGTCGGTCGAAAATCCGTTCAATGGATCGGTTAGCCTGTCCGGTGGAACCATCACATTTGTACCAGACCCCAACTATAATGGCCCCGCCTCATTTGAATACACACTGCGGGACTCCTACGGTGAAACGGCTACTGCAACGGTGGCTGTGATGGTGACTGCGGCCAATGATGCGCCAACCGCCGATCTTGATGGCTCGACACCGGGAAGCGGCCATACAGTCAACTTTGTTGAGAACGCAGCGGCAGTTCAACTGGTTGATGCCAGTGTGGCATTGGCAGATGTGGACAATGCTCAGCTGACCAGCGCTACATTCACGCTGACAAATGGATATGACGGGGACCAGTTGGAGGTTGGACCACTGCCCGCTGGCCTGACATCATCGGTCGTCCCTGCAACTCCATTGACCGGGGTCGGCACCATAACGGTAACAGTAAGTGGAGCTGCAAGTCTGGCGGATTATGAACTTGCTTTGCAGGCCGTCACATATCGTTCTGTTTCCGACCGTGTCGCACCAGATGATCGCCTGGTGAGCCTGGTTGTCAGTGATGGCACGGACGATTCCACCCCGGTGAACTCCACAGTCACCATCACCGTCATCAATGATGCACCTATTGCCGGTGCCGATGGACCATTCTCCACCAGTGAGGATGTCGACCTCGTGCTGTCGCAAAGCGACTTGCTGAGCAATGACACGGATGCCGATGGCGACTCAATGGTGATCGAATCTGTTCAATCAGCGGTCAATGGCACTGTTGCACTTGATCCATCCGGCAATGTTGTCTTTTCGCCTGACCCGGCATATTTCGGTCCGGCGTCCTTTACCTATACCGTACGCGACTCTTTTGGAGCCACCGGTACGGCACTGGTCAATCTCAATGTACTGATCGAGAATGACGCTCCGATGATTGATCTCAGCAGCGGCACAGGCGGTACAGGTTATTCTGCCAGCTACACCGAAAACGGTCCACCGGTAACACTTGTTGATAGTGATGTCAGCATCAGTGATGAAGACCATGCGGTCTTGCAGTCTGCCCAAATTGTGTTGACCAATGGGCAGGCTGGCGACCTGTTGGAAGTTGCGGGCCTTCCCAGTGCGATTTCCGCTACGGTCACACCGTCGGCAGCCTTGACCACCTCGGGTACAATTACCGTTTTATTGACCGGCAACGCTACTCTGGCTGAGTATCAGACAGCATTCGCTGCCTTGAGCTTCCGTTCTGTTTCGCAAGACCCTGATCCCGCGCAACGCGTTGTCGAGTTTTCCGTCTTGGATGGACTGGACAGTTCAGCAGTGGCACTCACAACAATTGATGTGTACCCAATTAATGATGCACCAGTCGCGGTTGATGATGGAACATCGCTTCCCGTGTCGGTGACAGAGGATATGCCGTTGGTGTTTGATCCAGTGGCTGCAAATGATTTCGATTTTGAAGGCGATTCCCTATTCATCACGGAAATAGAAGGGATTGCCATACTGCCGGGAGGCACGGTTAGTCTGGGGATTGGCGATATCAGCCTCGGGTTTGACGGCACAACCCTGACGTACACACCTGGAAATGATTTTTTTGGCGGAGCCTCGTTCGCCTATACATTGAGCGATGGCAGTCTGACGGATACCGCCACGGTCAACATGGAAGTCAGTCCGGTCAATGACGAACCGGTTGCATTCGATGATGGTCCTGTCCTGTTGGTTGAAGATGGCGATGTATTCTTCAATCCGGTATCTAACAATGATAGTGATGTAGAAGGCGACTCACTCACGATCATATCGTTGAACGGAACTGCAATCTCCACAGGTGCATCGGTAACGGTTACCAATGGCACCGTTACCTTGCTGGCCGACGGGCAGACCTTGCACTATATCCCCAACCCGGACTTCAACGGCTTTGAAAACCTGTCCTATCAGGTTAGCGATGGTCTGGCTTCAGCAACCGCGAATGTGACATTTGACGTCTCCCCAGTTGACGATGCGATCGTGGTTGTAGCCGCACCACCAGACCTTGCAAAATCTGACGGTGACACCGTCAATATTCCAATGGCCGGATTTTTTTCTGATCCGGATGGAGATGCTCTCAGATACAGTGCGACCGGTTTGCCGGCCGGTCTTGTCATTGATCCAAATTCCGGAGTGATTAGTGGAAGACTCAACTCTTCAGCCTCCCAATCCGCACCTTATTCGGTGGTGGTGAGCGCTGCGGACGGTGCAAGTTCCTCGGCTTCAGCAAGTTTCTCAATTGACGTCTTCAACATCGTTCCGACCGCCGCGGTTGATGCTACACTTACAGTGCGCGAGGGCGACACGGTCAATCTCGACTTGTCGAGCTACTTCGTTGATGATGACAACGACCGATTGATCTATAAGGCGACCGGTCTGCCAGGGTGGCTTTCCTTTGACACCGCCATGGGCATTGCCAACGGAACAGTTCCTTCCAATGCAGCGCTGAGCGGCCCTGTGATCGTTTCCGTAAGTGCAGATGATGGTGAAGGTGGTACAGCTAGTCTTGATGTGACTATCGATCCGCAAAACGTTGCACCAGTTGCCACCCGTTCTATCGATACGATCCAAATTCAGGAAAACGACCCGGTCGACATTGATATCAGCGGTCTGTTCGTGGATGGCGGATCAGACACCGACTCCGTGACATTGACGGTCAGCGGTCTGCCTGATGGCCTAACATATGATTCAGCCACGTTGCGAATTTCGGGTACGGCTTCTGCCGGAAGCGGTTCAGCTGCTCCCTATAGTGTGCAAATTCAAGCTGATGACGGTCAGGGTGGCCTGACTATATCGACTTTTGCCATCACAATTGGTGGAAATGGAACCAGCTCAGAGCAGCAGTTCAACTTTGGCGGGGTCGAAGTTGAGAGTGTTGATGAAGTCGAGCAACCAGAGGAGGGCAGCGAAGATCCGTTGAGCGACGTCATTGACCAAATCGCAGAATTAAATGGCATACTCGGGCTCGATAGCGACTCGGCAATCATTCTGTCGACTTTGTCAGATATAGATCCCCTCAATGAAGCAGCCCCCGGTGGTTCGGATGGCGGCGTTTCCGATCAAGTCAGTGACCTTGGCGATATGGTCACGTCTTCTGGGTGGATTGGAGAACTTGGCCAAAAAGATGCCAAAGACTGGAGCGTTGCTGGAACATTTGGATATCTGGCATTGACCGAGGATGGACCAGAGCAACGCAGTTCGGATGAACGTATCTCGGTCGAGATTTCAAATGACGAAGACTCTCTCTTCATCAATATTGATGGAAAGTTTGACCCGGTGATTGATGGCACGGTTGCAAAGATCGTTTACAGTAACGGGTCCGGTGACGCGCTGCCCGAATGGATGAAAATTCTCGAAGACGGCCAGTTATCTGCCACACCACCGGAAGACGTGGAAGAATTCATGCTTGAAATGTCTGTGGTGATGGACACGGGTGAAACGATAACAAAAAGAGTCTTGATTGATGCCTTGTCTGGTTCAGCAATTGATTTGCCGCTGAACGATATCGCTGCCGACCCTGATTCATTTACTTTCGATGAGGATGCCGTGTTGGACTCTCCAACCGGCCTTGAACTCGACAATCTGCGTGGCTCAATCGATACTTTGGGTAGCCAGGGCTGACCAAAATTCATTCCGGCCCGCGCTTCGAACTTGGCTGCGAGTACAGAATTGAAGGTCAAGCACCTTTCAAGGCAAGCAAGAATTATTGCGCTTCAATTTCTTTTATGAAGATCAAATTTGGTTCGAACTCGCAATCATAACACGACCTCTGTGGTGCCGATACTTTTGGTCAAAAATTTCTTATTCCATTGAAATTAAATGGTAATATTTATGGTAAATAGAATCTGAAAACTTTGCCAACGTTAAGTCTTCGTTAGGCGTAATCATAGATATTAATGCAGACCAACGTCTTCTTTCTCCAATGGTTAACAGAAGGCGAACGGGATTTGTATTGCGAGGATTATAAAGTGAAGCGTATCCTGCTATCGACCATGTTGGCGCTCAGCCTTACTGCCTGCACGGCCGTTCCAAAGCCATTGACCACGGGTTCACTCACAAGATTTGCAGAAGACAAACTGGCGCGGGTTACTGGAGATCAGGAACCTGTCACCGAGGCAATTACACTCTATCAAGCCATGGCGCGGGCTCTGCTTTACAATCTCGATTTTCAGGTCGAACTCTATAACGAAGCACTTGCCAGCAAGCAGCTCGACACAGCGCGCCTCGATACTCTTCCAGAACTGGTCGCTTCTGCCGGTTATGTGGGTCGTAACAATGACGGAGGGACCAGAGGATCCTTTGGCGCGCCGGACCGCCAAAAATTTCTGGGTGACATAACTCTTTCATGGAATATCCTTGACTTCGGGTTGTCCAAAATCCGCGCTCAGCAGGCAGCTGATGAAGTGTTGGTTGCACGCGAGAAACGGCGCAAGATCATCAATCGGGTCATTGAAGACGTGCGCACCGCCTATTGGCGAGCAGTCTCCGCCGACCTGTTGGTGGCCGGTTTGAGCAAACTTGAAAAGCGTGCACAGCGGGCATTGAAGAATTCAGCGTCGCTGCAAAAGGATGGCCAGACATCGCCATTGACTGCTCTGACTTATCAACGTGAATTGGTGGAAATCCAACAGCGCATTCAGCGGTTGCAGAAGGATTTGTCGCTCGCCAAGATTCAACTTGCAGCTCTGATGAATATTCGCCCCGGTGAAGATTTCACTTTAGCTCAGCCGACGCGCCGGGCCAGCAGTACAGAGCTGACCATGAACGGTGAAGAGATGGTCAGCGCCGCGCTTGAAAACCGCCCGGAAATTCGTGACATCCAGTATCAGCTTCGCATCAATTCAAAGGAATCCCAGGCGGCCTTGCTTGAACTGCTGCCTTCTGCGAACCTGCTGGCCAGTTCCAATTTCGATACTGACAGCTATCTCTACAACAATAATTGGGTTGGATGGGGTGCTAAAGCTGCCTGGAACCTGCTCAATGTGTTCAAATATCCCGCCACCAAGAAACTGGTTCAGGCGAAGGACGAAACGCTTGACGCCCGGGCACTGGCTATCACCATGGCTATCATTACCCAGGTCCATGTAAGCCGTGTGCGCTATGGCCATTCCAAGAAACTATACGTGACCTCTGCCAAACACCTGAAGATCCAAAAGGGTATCGTAAAACAAATCCGTTCCAGCTACGCTGAGGGCCAGGCAAGTGAACAGACTTTGATCCGCGAGGAGATGAACACTCTTGCAAGTCAGGTGACCGCTGACGTGGCTTATGCTGATTTGCAGAACGCATATGCCAATATCTACGCGTCAATGGGAATAGATCCTTACGCCGAAGACCTCCGTGCCAACTCCAGTGTCGATGAAATTGCTGATGCCTTGCAACAGGTCTGGATTGAGCGGGGCGACAGTTCCGGTGTCGTTCGGGCCAAGAGGGCTGCCAAGGCCCATATTATCACGGGATCGGTCAAAGAACCGGTGGATCCTAAAAAGGTCGATCCGATCGTCGCAGAAACCCATGGCTGGGCAGCCTTGGATGGAACCCAGAAGGATCCACAGGAAATCGAACATGTGCAAAACGTGAAGCCGCGCAGTCTTTGGCAAAGGCTCGCTTCCGGTGGCAATCATGGCATCAAAGCGGGCACTGGTCCAAAAGACGAGCGGTAAGCCATTGTGCAACTGGCGAGGCAAGCATAGCGGCTTCGGCTGCATGACGAGCAGGTAAAACAGGAAGTTTTGAAATGAGCAACAGTAGGATCGTTTCCCTGATATTGGCGGCGGCATTGGCCGGCACTACCCATTCCGCGCTGGCAGGTAATGCGTCCGGTGCGGTGCAAAAAATGACCCTGAAGAATCAGCGAACAAAAACACTTTCCGAATTCGGAATTGACACAATGTCGACCGGCTCCATCCGTTCCGAAAGTGAATTTGATGCGCGTGGGGTTGTCATTCCCAACGCCGAAGTGACGCTCGGTGCTGGAATTGCAGCCCGTATCAAGGTCATGCCGTTTAAGGCAGGGCAGGAATTTCGTACCGGTGAAGCTCTGGTTGTTTTTGACTGTGCCAGGCAAATGGCTGATCTTCGCGGTGCCCAAGCAAATCTCGCCAAGGCGCAGTTTCAGCACACCGGAAAGAAGCGTTTGAAGTCGCGCGGCGCAGCAGGTGAACAGGAAGTTCAGGAGGCTGCTGCCGACGTCGATGCTGCACAAGCAACAGTAGATGGACTGAAAGAAGTCGTTGTTCTTTGCGAAATTCCTGCTCCATTTGATGGTCGCGTGGTCGAACGACATGCACAGACTTATGAGACACCGGCCGCCAGTGCACCAGTTTTGACCGTTGTAGACGACAGCACCTTGGAAGTGGACTTGATCGTCCCGTCAACCTGGCTGCGCTGGGTGGGCAAGGGCACAGGCTTTGAATTCAAGATCGATGAACTTGGCCGCAGCTACAAAGCGCGCGTAGATCGCCTTGGTGCCAAAGTTGATGCCGTGAGCCAGACGGTCAAGATCACTGGAACCTTTGTCAAACGGCCAGAAAATGTTCTGGCCGGCATGAGTGGAACAGCCAAATTCACCCCACCAACAAACTAGTCAAAATACTGGCGAACTTATCACAACAGAGCGGACTTTATGAGTAAACTACAGGCACAGAAGCAAGCCCGCTCAGACTCACTCAATCGGCCAATGGGTACTTCGGGTGGCGAAGGCGAAAAAGCGAGTATGCCCCAAAATGCGAGAACCGTTGAACCAACACCAGCTGCTTTGTTGGAACGAGGTGGTCCATCAAGAGGTGTCAGAGGTAACCGACAGCCCACCGCCACGCATGCGCCCAAAAAAGCGCGCGAAGCGGACCTTGCAAATGCAATGCTGAACCTGGAACGAGAAGCCCGCAAAGCAGAGTCCCAAGCCGAGTTGGGCTATTTGATGGTTAATGGATCACGCGCTGTGGTCAGATATCGGCAGGCTCTTTTGCTGCTGAATTCAGGTCCGCGCAATCACAAGGTTGTCGCGGTTTCATCGCTTTCAGCAATTGATCGTAATTCGACTTTCATCCGCTGGATAGAACGGCTGGCGCGCAAAAAGACCGGTGGAGAGAATGCCGGCAAAATCTTCTCTTGTGATGTGCGCACGGAAGCCGACGAGAATGATCTTGATGCGAGTACATATCCCTTTGCCCATTTGACATTCGTCCCGCTGCAACTTCGGGATGGAACGGTATTTGGTCATCTCTTGCTGTCCAGTGAAAGCGAACGGGATGAACGCAGTCTGGTTGCCGCGGCCCATCTTTGCGAAACCTATTCCCATGCCTGGGAGGCCTTGCTTGGTCCAAAACGGATCAAGCGCAAGCTGAATTCCCGAACCGGATTGTGGATGATGGCTCTGGCTTCAATTGTGGCTGCGGGGTTTGCACCAATACCACTGTCAGTGCTATCTCCCGCTGAGGTAACACCTTCCTCTCCCTTTGTTGTAGCCTCACCGATTGACGGTGTGATTGAGGTCGTGTCGGTGGATCCAAATACGTTCGTGACTGAGGGGCAATTGCTGTTTTCCTTTGTCGATACCGATCTTCGCAACCGTGTCCAGCTGGCGGGTCAGGCGGTAGGTGTGGCAGAGGCGCGCTACCAGCAAAGCCTGCGCACGTCGTTTTCGGATCCAAGGGCAAAACGTGAATTGGCGATTGCGCAATCTGAACTGCAACTCAAGGCGGGCGAATATGACTATGCCCAGGAATTGATGAAAAGTACGCGTGTGAGCGCAGGAACCTCAGGCCTTGTCCTGTTCGCCGACAAAGACTCATGGACCGGCAGGCCGGTAGCAACGGGTGAGCGCATCATGCGCATTGCTGACCCGGCCAAGGTAGAAGTCACGATCAATGTTCCTGTATCCGACTCCATTGTTCTGGAGGAAGGGGCTCCGGTTGAATTGTATCTTGACAGCAATCCTCTTGAGTCGGTCAATGCCCGTGTAACAAGCGCCAGTTTTCACGCCCAACCGGATGGAGAAGGCGTGCTCAGCTACCAGGTGCGCGCGGAGTTTCTACTTGCCAAAGGTGAAACACCGCCGAGAATTGGATTGCGCGGAACTGCAAAGGTTTTCGGTGAGACCGTTAGTTTGGCCTATTATCTGATGCGCAAACCACTTTCGGCAGTTCGGCAATGGACGGGTTACTAAAAGACCCGCAACACGAAGATGTTGCACTCCCGGTGCTGCGGGATGATCTTGAAATCGTGCCTGCAGCACCGCAGGTCAATGGTGCTCCCACCTGGGTGATATTTGATCCGGTCGCAAATCGGCATTTTGAAATCGGGCGCGAGACTCTCGACATGTTGCTGGTCTGGAGTTCAGGCACCATAGAAGGCCTGATCCGCCGGGTCAGGGCAGAATTTGATCGCAGCATAAATGATCAGGAAGTGGCCGAGCTCACGCACTTCCTGATTTCCAATGCATTGGTACGTGACATTCCCGGCAATGATTTCAGAACAATGGCGGCCAAGACCGATGCGGCGCGAAAGTCCTTGTTTTCAACGGCCATGCATTCCTATCTGTTTTTCCGAATTCCACTGTTTCGACCAGATCGGTTTTTGAGAGCCACCTGGTGGCTGGTCAGCCCCTTGTTCACAAGGACCGCAGTTTTGGTCTTTGCTCTGTTCGCATTAGCCGGACTTTATCTCGTTTCCCGCCAATGGGAACAATTTTCCGGTACATTTCAGTTCATGCTCTCCTGGCAGGGTGCAATCTTCTACGGCGCAAGTCTGGTTCTTGTGAAATCCCTGCACGAGTTGGGACACGCCTATATGGCGGTAAAATTTGGCTTGCGTGTGCCAACCATTGGCATTGCCTTCATGGTGCTTATGCCAGTCTTATATACCGATACGAGCGGGGCCTGGACGCTGCGCAAGCGCAAGCAGAAATTGATGATCGATGCAGCCGGTATATTCACCGAATTGGCTCTGGCATCGCTCGCCACGCTACTCTGGGTGTTCCTGCCCGACGGCGCGTTGCGGCTATGTGTATTTGCAATTGCCACCACCTCATGGGTGACATCCCTGCTGGTCAATCTGAACCCGCTGATGCGGTTTGATGGATACTATATTCTGTCTGATGCCATTGGATTTCAAAACCTGCAGACCAGAGGTTTTGAGATGGCACGCTGGCGGTTGCGTGAATTGCTGTTTGGGATAGGTGAAAAACCACCAGAATCCCTTTCATTGGGAATGCGACGGCTGGTGATTATTCATGCCTGGTGTACCTGGATTTATCGATTCTTCCTGTTTTTGGGCATCGCCTTGCTGGTCTACACATTTTTCATCAAGATCATCGGTGTATTGCTTTTTGTCGTTGAAATAATTTGGTTTATCCTGCTGCCTGTCTGGCGTGAGATAAATCACTGGTGGTCGATCAGGAGAGCAATCATGTCTAGCAAGAGATTTTGGGTAACTGCCGGTATTGCCACATGCGTTTCGGTTCTGGCCGTCATTCCGTGGTCAACAAAGATCACGATTCCTTCGCTCATGACCGTGCAACATGAACGTCTGATTTTTGCCCCGCTGGCTGCAGCAGCCCGCATAGAACAGAACAATCTGGAAAACGGTCGCCGGTTCAAAACAGGCGAGGTTCTGGTCAAACTGTCGTCGCCCGCTGTGCAGCGTGATCTGGAACTCGCGCGGGAGCGCAAGAACCTGTTAGAAACGCGTATTGACCGAACCGGCGCGGATGCTCAGGACCGTGCGTCTCTTGTGGTGCTGACCAATGAACTTGAAGCGGTCAAGGAAGAGATTGAAGGCCTGCAACGGGTCACACGACAACTGACCGTTGTGGCACCTTTCGCCGGAACGATTGTGGACCTCGATCCGGAATTGCATATCGGGCTTTGGGTCAATGATCAAATGCCAATGGCCATCTTGCAGGCAGGCAACGTGCCTCGAATCAAGGGGTATGTTGGGGAGCAAAATGTGTTCCGGTTTAAAGTGGGTAGTGCGGCAAAATTTGTGCCGGACAATATGGAACTGCCTATCATTCACGCCCGGGTTTCCAGCCTTTCCGAAGCGAGTTCCCAGCAATTGGACGAGCCCTATTTGGCGGTTCCATTTGGTGGAACGATTGCGGTTGAAGAGGCGCGCAAGGAAGAGTTGCGCCCTATGGAAGCCGCCTATGCAGTCGCTCTGGAACCGATTGATCCGGCAAGCCTGAACCAGCCGGACACAGCCATCCGAGGTGTCGCGATATTGACGGGCGAGCCGCAAAGCTTTCTGGAACGTGCAAAACTGCGCATCCTGAAAGTATTGGTGCGCGAAGTCGGTGTCTAGACTGGTCCCGCAACAGCTCGACATCAAATGAAGTTCTGGAATTTTACCTCATCCCGCCTATATTGATTTGGCGGTGATACTTTGCCGCACTCAATAAGGAGCTTTTGCTGGCGGAGTGCGGATTCGTCTTGAGCAAGGCCGACAATACTGTTGATATGGGCGAGGCACCAGACGCAACACCGATTCCAGAGAGGGAAATCAGAATGTCCGACATGAGCAAATTCGACCAGGAGATCGAAAAAACACGCAGTACCGTTGAAGAGATGCGTGGCAAGATCGAACAGAGCGGTGTTCTGCTGGAAGAAATGGCCGAAGCAAAGTCTATTGGTGATGCGGATTTCGATATTGAAAATGCGCGCATTGAAGATGTGCTGCGTCAGCAAAAGGTCATGGAAGGTAATATTGCCGATCTGATCATTGGTTTGGAAGATGCCACCAATGTATTTGGAACAGAATTTGAATCCATGAAGAGCTACACCGCGTGGGAAAGCTTTGTTGGTTTCTTTTCCAAACAGCGGGCTCAGCGCATGCGCACAGACCGTGTCCGCAATATGTCACTCGCTGGAAATCTACAGGAATTGCTCACAAAATCTGACACAATCACTGGCATATTGAAGGATCAGGAAGCCATTTTGAACGAGCGCTATGAAACTTCCGAAGCAAGCCTGCGAACCGTCATTGATCGCCGCAAAGGCACCATTTCTGAACTGGAATCCACCCAAAGCCGCATTGAAGAACTGAACCCCATGCTGATGGATCTTGAAAACCAGATTTCGGTTGCAACGGACCAGAAGAAACGTGCAGATCTTGAAAGCGAGAGGTCTAAACTGGCTACAGAATATAACGCAATGCAGGCCAAGGAACAGGAATTGCTGGCAGAAAGTCAGACCCTTGAACGTTATACGTCCATGTTCCAGACGTTTGTTGATTCACTGAATAATCAGAAAGCCGCTCAGGCGACACTGATTAACAAACTGACAATCGACACCGAACAGCGCATCGTTCTCTACAAGGCTTTGGAAGACTCGCTGAAAACCGCCGCACAACAGGATGTGGCACACAAGATCAATACACTCGGCAATCAAGTTGATACCGCAGCCGAAAGTACTATGGCCGGTATTGGTGCAGCAGCTCAGAGTCACATTGGTGATCTTCTGGAAATGCATGAAAAGAATATGGTCTCAACACAGGACATCCAGCGTCGCAAACAATTGGCAGATGATGCCTTTGCCCGTCGGTTCCAGGAAGTCATGGATAAGCATAACAAGGCAGATTATGTAGGGCAGGCCTGAGTACAACGGGACCCGTGCAACTGACATGATCACAAAAGACCCAAGCAGCAAGACCAATGCAGTTGACCGTTACTTTCAAGCCATAGAGGCTGGATTGCACGGGCTGGATGTGTATCTGCGCGAAGACAATTCTCCGCTTTATCAGCACGAACTGATAGGAAAGATTTTAACTGGCTATATCGAAAGGCTGGATCATTCGTTCAGCGCCTGGCGCAACCGGGTGGCCTTTGCAGAAAAATTTCGTATCAATCAGGCTGAGAGCGGCTATCCGGTGTTCAGCCATGTAATGGATTTGGACAAGGATGCCCGCACGGCTGCCAAGCAATTGGCTGAGCTTCCATCAGCTGACGCCCTATGCGATGACATGGTCGACTTTATCCTCCAAAAAAAGAAATATCCGGCTCCGATGGTCAGGACTATGGCCAAGCGACTCTACCTGGAAGAAGTCGTGCAGGGCGATGTGTTCCAACCTTTTATCCTTCCCCAATCGGTGAAGGTTGCTGTGAACAAGAAATCCGGTCGACCGTTTTATGTCGTTCACTGGGGCGCATTCGATGGTTCCCACAACCTGCCGCTGATTTATGTAGCCGTGATTGAGGATTCGTCGCCAAACCTGGCCCCGTTGCTAATGGATGGCGAAGATCTGAAAGCGGATCTCGATATTCCATTCCCGATTGATGGATTGTTGAACCCGGATCTTGCCCATCAGTTTGATGATTTTTGCGAAAAGAACTCGTCCTATGGTCTGACTCTTGCCACCATAGCCGACAATATGGATTCAGATTTTGAGCATCTGCACCCAATACAATTGCGCCGTATCGTGATGGGGCCATTCTATTCCGTCGGCGTAACAAGCCACGGGCGAGTTGTTGAAAACGTGCTTGAGAAAGTCAACAGCGTGGACAATGCCTGGATGCTGACGTGGACCATGCAGGGACTATTTTCGATTTCTGAAACACCAGCCAAATGGGGGTTGTGGGGCTCAACTCCCGCCAAGCAGACATATCATATCGAGACAGATGACTTGGAAGCCGTGCAGCAGGGGGTCAGTGCCTATCAACGTCATGCGCTTATTCCCCATGAGGCCTATCAGGCCATTTATGCAAGCGGTAAACGTGATGAGATTTTTGCGGGATATCACACACACATCGTCTCTGGTGGACAGGTTTTGAGGGATTTTTGAGTATGGATACAGGCCTCACAACTTTGCGTGAATCAGACATTGATGAGCACCTTGCCACTGCACAGTCTCTGGTGACGAGTTTTGTTCAGGTCAGAACCGGAAAATCAGAAAGTCAGACACAGATTGCAGGGACAAGGCGGCGTTTTGTCTCCACGGTGTCAACGTCTGGTGCCAAGCACACCCACAAGGTGGAATTGTCGAAATCCATTGCTGCGATACGTCCAAGCGACACCCTGCTTTCGCTGGCACAACATGCATTGCTCTACAAAACCCGAAGGGCCATCGCGGTGGCATTGGCGATTGGGGATATGTTTTCCGAGCAGACCGGACTCGATGCGCTCACGCGCAAGAACTTGAGTGGTGATCTTGGCGGAGAGGAGATGGACCGGTTTCGCGAACTGGTGGAATCCAGTGCCTATATCTGTGCGTTTTCAGCAGCCGCCTATCTGTTGCAAATGTTGCCGGAAGAGGGGGAACCTGCCAGCGATGTGGCCGAGCCGGATTTTCTGTTCGATACGCCCCAGGATGCCTTGAAAGGGCTCGTTGCAGCTGTCGACGCAGCAATTGCCGGTGCTGCAGATGACAAGGTCATGACTGCGCGGGCGCGTGAAGCAGCGCGTCTTGCCATGGACGATCTGTTGCAACGCAGGGCCCGGTTTTCAGCTCTGGGCTCATTTGAACAGGTGCATCTGCGGCTGGAGAGCGATGGGTTCGAGCTTAACGGTTTTGACGTTGCACCGGGTGTAAAGCGCTCGAAACTGGTCATGCAGTTTAAAAAGCCTAATGAGATTATTGGCAACCATATTGCGAAATACCAGGCCATCAAGCTTTCCAAAATGCTGATGGCCTATGATTTTGAACGACAGTTGAACCCGTTTGTTGATCTCGGCGGGTTTCTGTTCACATTCATTGGTGATGGCTCCCCGGGAACGGGTAAAACTATCCTGATCCAGATGATTGCCGGAATGATCAATGATTTTTGTGAAATTGCCGGATACGGTTTCACCTACGAGAACTTCGGTGTCGACCAGATTTCCTCCTATCAGGGAAAATCGGGCCAGAACTGCAAGCAATTTGTGTCGAATGTGCTTAATCCGAAAACCATTGGCTTTGGAACAGTTGATGACATCGATCAGGTTGCGGCCAAGCGATCCGATGACCGCTCATCCGCGGGCCAGCAGGAAGTTACGGCTGTTCTCATGGAGAGTTTTGCCGGGGCCAAAACCGTAGTGCGTGGAAATTGCTCCTTTGGGATGTTTTCCAACTATCCTGAAAATGTCGATGACGCCCTGCGTCAAAGAGCCGGTGCCCGTTGGTTGGTGGATGGCCCGCAAACCCGCGACGATTATATCGACATATTTGCCCTTCTGGCCGGCAAGAACCATGAGATCCCCATGGGTGACCATGATCTGTTTGAAGCGCAGGTAATCAAACGTGCTGTTAGCGAAGCCTATACAGAACTTTCCAAACCCCAGGAAGCAGGCATGATGTCTGTCTATGATCGGTTCATGAGTGAGGTTGGCGAGCCAAAGTCACTGGCCGATGTGGGCACATATCTGCACATGATCAAAACGGCAGAACCCCGATTTACAGGTCGCGCAATCAAGAATATCACCGATGCCATCAAGATGCGGGCAATGGACATCGAATTGCCGGATGAGTGGTTCGAAACTCCGGAAGTGTTCATGCACAAGGACTATGATGCCAAACGTGACATGATTGCTGAGCTTCGCTCTCCATTCACCATGGACATGGTGATGCAGGAGATCAACCGATATGCGGATTCAGAATTCCGCTATAGCGACAAGAGCGACAGTGCAGCGGTTGAAGAGATCATTCGCCGCGAACGGCAGCGTGAGAGGGCTATTGATGAAATCGAAGCCATGAAAAAAGATGGACGCTGGTCGTGACGCACCGTTCGGGAATAAATCATCACGGGGCATGGATGTGAAACGCCTGGAAGAATCAGAGCTGATTTACGGTCGTATGATGTGGGTGCGTGAAGCCCATCTGGTTGAGCGATATAATCAGGCCTTGGCAGGATTGGGACTGCGGCGAACCGATTTGAAGGAATTTCGCATCGACATGACCGGGTTTTCTCCCGAGATCGCAGATGAATTCAAGGACACCCAATATCTCGACCCGCACGGTATCAACCGACGATTTATCATCTTGTCACCAAATCAGATCGATCTGCCAGTTGTGCACACTGCTTTTTCCAACACGGGTGCATTGATGCATCAGTTTTACAAAAGCAACTCCAAGGCAATCAACGCGCTGACGATCAAAGACGTGATCTATGGTGAAATCGAAGACTCCATACTGGAGCCTCGTGATATCGAAGATTTGCTGTCGATCGAGCAAGTTGAATTCAAGGTTTTCACCGGCCAGAATCTGGCACGACAGGCCATCGAACTGAGATTGTTGATGGACAGAGTGAAAAAAGAGCCGGATGCCTGGCGCGATGAGGCCATGCTTCACCAGATGGTTGATTTGGCAAAATCTACCGGTGATATTCGAACCAATAATCTTGTCCCCACCGAACTGGTGTTTAGGCACAATACATTCTGGTCGAGCCATTTTGGAGGTGTCTACGTTTTCATTGATCCCGGTCAGACAACGGTGATTGGCGACCCTTCTGCCCCTGGTTTCAGACGGTCCAGACCATGGCAGGTCAGCTATATTGATCGGGCAGACTTCGAGTTGGTCTATCAGTTTTTAATTGAGACAGGACGTGTGGATATTCCGCGCGGGTCCTGGATTGAACGGTCGGGTTATATCGATCATCGCATCGAAATGCTGATCACCATGCTTGCATTTCACTCAGAACCCAAGGGCAAACACGACCCCACCTCGTCGCGATGGTTGAGAAGCTGGGTCAGTTCCAATGCCAGTCTTGTGGAACAGGAGGGCACATTGCCGTTTCTGCTTTGGGCAAAGCGCGAATACGAATCCTGGTCGACTATTGATCTTGACGAGATTGATGCAAGAGGGCGATTTATCCTATCTCGCGCCCGGCCCGACCATGAGGACCAATGGCTTGTCAATCGGCTGATCAGTGATTATGTCCCATTCGACTTCCTGTCGCGCTTTGTTTTCAACAAGCCGACATTTTATGCTGACTATTCCAAATGGCCAACCGGTCTGAAGGGACATGTTATTCAACGGGTTCAGGAAACCTATTTGCCGAACAAGTCGGAGTTCAGGGCACAACTTTATGGCATGAATGACTCTTGACCGGTGTGAATCGACTATCCGCTAACCCTCCTTTGCAGGAATTCCCAAATGCTTGATCCAATCGTCAATATTATTGCCAGTGTCTTCAACATGATCGGCCGCGGAATAGGCGTAGTTGTCGCGTTCATCCTTTGGCCGTTTGTCGCCTTTGGAGCCTGGTACAAAAAACGCGGCTGGATATTGAAAACGCTTGTCGGCCTGATCGTTTTGATGATCGTGGCGAGCTATATCTACCTGTTTGCCATCACCCAGTTCTGGACCGGTTTTGATCGCGATTATGCTCAGGCCTATATGGGCAAGGCTGAATCCAGTTCAGCTGGTGCAATTATCAGCTCTTCTACGGCTTCTCAAAACCAGTGCCAGCCCTCCAGCATAGCAAAGGTTACGGCTGATCTTATTGAATTCAACGTGACGGAAAATACCTGGATATCTTCTATGCCAGTTTCCAAACTGGGTTTCTTCGGAATTCCCTGGAAGAACACACCCTTTTTTGACAACAAGGCTGCGTTTCAATTGGGCATAAACAAGGCGTTGCGACGCACCAGTATTGAACTTGTGGACCGGCTAGGCAGGGTCAGGGGCACTTCAGGAATCAACCAGAATCTTCAGCAGGCGCGGACTGGCCTGGCCTATGACGAAGACAGCTGGTATTTCTCCATGGACCCTTTTGGCTTCAGAACCACCACCCAAACCAATTACCGACGCGCCGCCCGAAAATTGCGGGATTTCAACACTGAACTGGAATCCTGCGAGGCGAATTTTGATGCCCGTCCGGACAATCTCCTGGAACTCCTTGACCGGATCACAAAGGATATTGGCTCTACGTCCGACATCCTGCGCACCCGCATGGAAGCCAGCAATATGGGGTGGTTTGACCCCCGTGCTGATGACCGTTTCTGGTTTGCCTATGGGGAACTCTATGCATATTCGGGGATTTTGGCGGCAGTCCGTGCCGACTTTGGCGATGTTTTTGCCAATCGAAACCTGGAACAGATCTGGTTGCGTACGGAAGATCAACTTCGCTCTGCACTCAATCTGACACCGGCAATCATCTCCAACGGCCATGAATCCAGCTGGATCATGCCGACCCATCTTGCAACCATGGGATTTTACATTCTGCGCGTGCGAGCCAATCTGGTGGAAATGCGCGACGTGCTCGACCGCTGAGGATTGTCGACAGACTTGCATGACATCTTGGCTTGCAAGTCTGGTTCGGCTTGGCTAGAAAGTTCGCATGAGCAAGTTACGCAACACTTTTTTCTGGTGGTGGGTTCGCTAAAGGCGGCCACGGGAGAGATTTGCACTCGAAACACCCTGACCGCCCATTTCACGGGCGGTTTTTTTATGTCAGCTGCCCGGAGAATTGGCGTTCAGACAAAGACAGGCAATTGATCGGCTTTACATCGCAACGGTGGTGTAGTCGGTCCGGGTAATGAGAAGTAAAATGAGCACAACAAATTCGATGTTTGAATTCACAACCGAAGGTGGTGTGCATGTCACGCGTGAACGGTTTCCTACCCCCTATGCGGACGCGGTTTCTTCCTACATCGACAGGCTGGACACACGACGCGGGGCCGTATTTTCCTCGAACTACGAGTATCCCGGGCGCTATACGCGCTGGGATACTGCGATGATTGATCCGCCACTTGGCATTGTTTCCAAGGGGCGTTCTGTTCGCATCGAAGCCTATAATGAGCGAGGAGAAGTTCTGCTTCCTGCGATTGCAGCCGTTTTGGAACGCAACGATCATCTGACCGGTTTTGAAAGTGGCGAGCGCACTCTTGCGCTGGAAGTGGTTCGGTCCAAAGGTCCGATTTCGGAAGAAATGCGCTCGCGGGCTCCGACAGTGTTTTCGGTCCTGCGATCAATTGTCGAGTTGTTTCGCAGCGATGCGGACCCCAATCTCGCGCTCTATGGCGCTTTTGGCTATGATTTGTGCTTTCAATTCGACCCAATCGACCTGCAAATTGCGCGCTCCGATGATCAACGCGACATGGTTATGTTCCTGCCTGATGAAATTCTTGTGGTTGATCATCATGCTGCTGAGGCCTGGCATGAGCGTTACGAATTTTCTATCGGCACGCTGACAACTAGCGGATTGGAACGTGGGGGCGAAGATACGCCATTCGTTCCCGCCGACCACGAACCTGGCAGGGGAGATCACGCACCGGGTGAATATGCGCGACTGGTGGAAAAGGCAAAAGAGAAATTCAAACGCGGCGATCTGTTTGAAGTCGTACCCGGACAGGTATTCACCGAGCGCTGTGTAAACCCGCCATCCGCCATTTCAAGGAAACTGAAGCAGATCAATCCGTCACCCTATTCGTTTTTCATCAATCTGGGTGAGGCGGAATATCTGGTTGGTGCCAGCCCTGAAATGTTTGTGCGAGTCGAGGGACGCAGAATTGAAACCTGCCCAATTTCGGGCACTATCAAACGCGGCAATGACCCTATTGAAGACAGCGAACAGATACTGAAGCTGTTGAACTCCAAAAAAGACGAATCCGAACTGACTATGTGCTCCGATGTGGATCGCAATGACAAAAGTCGTGTGTGTGAACCGGGAACCGTCAAGGTCATCGGACGTCGTCAGATTGAAATGTATTCCCGGCTGATCCATACGGTGGACCATATCGAGGGTCGCCTGCGCGAGGACATGGATGCGTTTGATGGATTTCTTTCCCACGCCTGGGCGGTGACGGTCACAGGGGCTCCCAAACTCTGGGCGATGCGCTTTATCGAGGAAAATGAAAAAAGCGCACGCGCCTGGTATGGCGGGGCCGTAGGCATGGTTGGCTTTAACGGGGATATGAACACTGGGCTGACCTTGCGCACTGTCCGCATCAAAAACGGTATTGCCGAAGTGCGGGCGGGCGCTACCTTGCTTTACGACAGTGACCCCAATGAGGAAGAGGCAGAAACCGAACTGAAGGCTTCTGCCATGCTAAGCGCCATTCGCGATACATCTTTAGGCAATGCAGATGGTGCGGACCGGGAGACTGCAAGTGTCGGGCAGGGTATACGTATTCTTCTGGTCGATCACGAAGATAGTTTTGTTCACACACTGGCCAACTATTTCCGTCAAACCGGTGCTGAAGTCACAACGATCAGGACCCCGGTGGCCGACAGCGTGTTTGATGCAGTAAGGCCAGATCTGGTGGTGCTTTCACCAGGTCCTGGCAATCCCGGCGATTTTGATTGTATGGCAACCATCGCCAAAGCGCGTGCCCGAGGTCTCCCCCTATTTGGCGTATGTTTGGGACTTCAGGCTCTGGTGGAATCATTTGGTGGAACATTGTCCCAGCTCGACACGCCCATGCACGGCAAACCATCACGAATCAAGCTTGAGGAAAACTCCCTAGTCTTTTCAGGGCTGGAACGGGATACGACGATTGGTCGTTATCATTCACTCTATGCCAATACTAAAAATTTGCCTGATGAGTTGAGGGTGACGGCCTTAACCAGTGACGGTGTGATCATGGGTATAGAGCACACAAGCGAACCTGTGGCGGCGGTGCAGTTTCATCCCGAAAGCATAATGTCCCTTGGCCAGGATGCCGGAATGAGGATGATCGAGAATGTAGTGGCCCATCTTGCGCGCAGATCGGGCAAAACCATTTAAGTCTAAAGAGTTTTGGTCATGAATGCACTGTTCGGATCGTTGGAATAGTCCGCGAAAGGCCCGCAATTTTGGTAACCAAAACGGGCGTATAGGGTCCTTGCAGGCGCAAATGCTGGCTGACTGCCGGTTTCCAGACTGAGTGTATGGAGACCTGACTTGCGAGCATGGTCTTCCAGGTGGCTGAGCATTTTTGCAGCAATGCCTCGACCGCGTGCTACGTTGGCTGTGTGCATCGATTTGATTTCACCATGTCCATTGCCCAGGATCTTAAGTGCACAACACCCCAAAAGCTCCTCTCCATCCCAACTGGTCCAAAAGGTAATGTCCGACTCCCGCAATTTTTCAAGATCAAGGGCATGGACACTTTCCGGTGGTGATTGAGAGCGCATCAGGTCAAGATGTGCTTCCAGCAAGGCCGCAATTTCCGGGCCACGAAGGTCGTCTATCCGGATTTTCATGGATCACCCGATTTCCGGCAGGCCTGTTACCTGACCAGCTTTCATTACGTCGGGATCATGGGCCTTGCGACCAAACACTTCGCGCACCATGGGTTCAAAGAATTCCAGACTTTCGCTGTCATAGTCTGGATCGAACGACGCCTGATCCCACCGCTCGCAAAATGCTGCACAGGCGTTGTAACTGGGATGACCCTTGTATCGTTCACGGGCATTTCTGTCCCAGCCATAATGGTGTCCGTAGTAAAGCATCTGGAAGATGCCGTGGTGTTCAACCACCCACGCGACCTCTTCACGCACAAAGGGGCGAATTACCTCGGCCGACATGCGGTCATGGTTTTGTGGCGCCAGTCCGTCACCAATGTCATGAAGCAAGGTACCAACGACCCAATCAATGTCTGCGCCTTCCCTATGGGCCCGTGTTGCCGACTGCAGGGCATGGTCAAGACGTGTGATCTTGTAGCCTTCCAGCGTGGCCTCTCCCTGTTGGCGCAGTTCGTCCAGAACCCTGTCTGCCGTCAACGCCAGAAACGGTTTTTCCAGCTCATGCAGAAGGTCATAGTCGGCCTTTGTACCATGCTTCATCTGCGTGAAGCTGACAGTCGGGTGATTATTCATAGCAATGTTCGCAATTCGATTGGGAGAGTTCCCATGTGGCAAAACTCTAGGAGCGATTGCGTCCACGTTCAACACCATAGTCCTGGATACAAAGTGTTTTTTGGCAGCGACCCACCTGCGGCCAGGAGAGAAGAAAGCCGCAGGTGGAAGGAGATTGCTATCGTAATCAACAGGTTCTAAAAACCAGCAATTCTGCCTGGTATGATGAGTTGAATTTTGCGTTTCTCAAGCAGAACTGATGCGGCGTATTGACCTTGCTGACCGAGGCCGGCAATCCATATTGAAGTCGGTCAGGCCAATTCTTCAGTTTCGTCGTTGAATTCAACAAATTCAATGTTGTAGAGCAGATCGTGTCCGTCCTCGTTCCATACTACGTAACCGGTTTGATCAAGCGTTGCGGCAATCTGGTAGTCTTGGGAATTGCCGTTGATCTTGAAGGTTTCGATCTGTGATGTGCCTTGCACATGTTGCACGAGGCCGGGAATGTCCAGAATCGTGCCATCATTGGGTTGTGACAGATCTATTGTACGGTCGAAAAACACCACTTCTTCTACATCTGTTAGTATGTCATGGCCATCTTCGTTCCAAATGACATGACCATCGCCAGACAGTGTTGGAGCAATACTGTATTCGGTTGAATTTGCCTGAACTAAAAACCGGTCAGACTCTCCGCTGCCATTCATAAACTGTGTTGCCGAAGGGTCATTAAGCTCCGTAACAGATCCCGGCCTATCGAGTAAGATGGTTTCGTTGTTGAATATTACTGTTTCGAACCCATAAAGAAGATCGTGGCCGTTCTGTCCATATACAACGTACCCCGCCAAGTCCTGCGTCTGTCCCCAATCATAATCTTCACTATTTGCATTGATCACAAATTGGTCGAGGCCATCGGTTCCTGTGAGATGTTGAATGACATTTGGAACATCGTTGTAAGACTTGTCAGCAGGATTCGGTTGCAGACTGACATCTTGATCATTGAACCGAATTTTTTCAAAGCCGGTTAAAATATCACTTTGTCCATTGCTCCAAACGATCACGGCATCGTCAGACAAGCGATTACCATAGCCGTAATCTTCGATACTTGAATTTATCACAAAGACATCGTTTTGGCTGGTGCCCGTCAAAACCTGCACGATTCCCGGTTCATCGAAGAACAGTGTTTCTCCACTTTCCAGGACACGCACTTCAGCCAGAGCAAGGGAATCTTCCAAAGATTCCAGCTGTATGCGCACGTATCTCCCTGTGACATTGGCTTCAAGAATTTCAACCATGTCCACTTCCGAAGTGACATGAAACTCCACAACTCCTGGATCAGTCCGGACTGCCGCAAGATTGTTGGAACTGAACGGCACTTCTGAAACTAGGACAAAGAAATTGACAAGCGGTTGACCGTTGGTTTGCGGATAGATTTCGATATTGCCGATACTGCCTACGGTGCCTAGATCAACTTCCCACAAAGACGAACGGTTGACGTCTGTCTTGCTGACTGAACCGTCTGTGAAATTTCCCTGTGTACTGCCATCTACTGCTCGCGAAGCCAATCCTCCGTCAGACGTTCCTGATTGTATGGCAACTTTTCCGAATGCAAGATTGGTGTCTGGTGAGGAATCGGGTCCAATAGTAACTTCCAGTAGTTGGGTATCCACGCCCCCCTTATCGTCAGATACGGTCAGGATGGTTTGCGTCTTGCCCAATTGATCATAGGTGTTAGTCGCAGTTGCTCCTGTTGCATCAATGTTGCCGTCGCCATCAAAATCCCAACCAAAGGTCAGTGGGTCCGAATCCGGATCAAATGAGTTACTTGCATCAAGTGTCGCCTCAAATGGAGTTTCGCTGGCTGTTTTATCAATCTGTGCGACGGCTTCCGGGTCATTGTTTGTGCTTTCGCCGGTGGACACAATCTTGAACAATTCTCCAGGAAACAATTTCAGACCCCAAAGATTGCCATCCGGCCCTTCCTTCAAATCGACCGTCCACTGGTATTCGCCAATTGCACCAAAAGGTACAAAATTACCTTCTTCATCAGCGGTATACATTGCTCCGGTGCTGGTGTTGGCAAAGAAATAGCGTCCATCATAAATTTCTGGATATTGATCTCCAAAATATCGGTTCCCGGCCATAATAGCGTCCCCGGCATTTCCAACATTAATGTGCGGAAGAGCGATGTAAGGAGATTCGTACGTGAAATTATCAGGCAATGTGCCGTATTCCGTTCGCACATCTCCTTCATAGTAGGGCCACCCCAAATTTAGATTGCTTGATCCATCTGCTCTCACCACATTGATCTCTTCAGGACCGTCGTCTGTAACCTCCCCCAGATACACATCCCCGGTGACCTCATCGACGTTGATTTTCCAACTATTTCGAATCCCGTAGGCCCAGACTTTGGAGGCGATACTGTCCGGATTTTCGTCGTCGTAGAAAGGGTTTTCCTCCACGCCTTCGAAAGTGTCGGGGTCTATTCGAAATAATTTTCCCTGAACCGAGTTTATGTCTTGCGCTGCGAGACGAAGGTCTTCACGGAATCCTCCATCTCCCCAGGAGAATATCAAATTTCCATCTTTGTCGAAATCGATGTCCCCCACCGAATGGGTGGCATGCGACATTTCATGGCCATCAAGAACGGTAACCAGTGTCGAAAGGTCAGCTTTTCCCGGATCATTTTGATCGACAGTGACCCTGACAATCTTGCCACCTGCCTCAGATTCATAATTTTCAGCGTCGGGATTATCCGTGTCTAGCTCGACGGTGTATTGGAAAAAGATGTGACCATTGTTGGAAAAATCGGGATCAAGCTTAAGGCTTGTTAATCCCCTGTCCCTGAATGAGTTGACCTCATCTGAGATGTCCAGAAATGTGCTGGTAACCTCCCCTTCTTCAATGATGACAATCCTGCCATCTTGTTCGGCAACAAAAATGCGTCCGTCCTGCGCGATATCAAAGGTGATCGGTCTGGAAAGTCCATTCGCAATAACTTCAGATTCAAATCCACTGCCGTTGGGCGCATTCTCGATTTGCATTTACTCGTTCCACTCTACAATTTCACTGTTGGTAACTGCATGCGCGCACGGAGCCCAATGATAGGCAAAACCAAAAGTTAACAAACTCTTAATGAGACTAGAGTAATCGTCGCACCCCGGTCCAACGCAATGTGGATTGTTGGTAAACTTTCAAAGTAAACGGGCTGACCACTCCTTGGTCCCGAATTGGCAAATTTGGCCTTGCATATTACTTAACATGTTAATAATATTTGCCAGGGAGGACAACTTACATGCCACATTTGATCGTTGAGCATACGGCCAATCTGAACAAGACCCATGATATGGCTGATCTTGCCAAACGGCTTTCAGATGTCGCCGTTGCCACTGAAATATTTCCATTGGCCGGGGTTCGTGTGCGGATGCATCCTGTCGAGACCTATGCCATGGCTGATGGCCATCCAGACAACGCATTTATCGCTGTGATCATGCGCATTGGTGCCGGGCGAGACCTGGAAGCCCGGCAAAGAGGAGGGCAGGCGATTTTTGATCTGTTGTGCAATTGCTTCGCCGATGAAATTCAACAGGGATACATGGCGGTATCTGTCGATATCGAAATAAACGATCCCGATATGTCGTTTAAACGTAATGGCGTGGCTGGCCGATTAAAACGGGAGGCATCGTAATGTCAAAACTGCAGGAAAACCTCGACCAGCTGGCTGGGCATCTCAAGCAATTTCAAGGTCGGGTTCTGCCCCATCGCATCAATGGTGAGGATGTCACCAGCGACAAGATCATGCAGAGCCGCTCACCTGTTGATGACAGCGTCATCTGTGATGTGGCGGAAGGGTCAGCACAGGACATTGATGCCGCAGCACAGTCTGCAGAAGCAGCATTTCCTGCCTGGAGGGACATGCCGGGCAAACAACGCAAGAAGATTCTGCATGCAGTGGCAGATGCAATTGTCGCCCGTGCCGATGAGATCGCGCTGGTGGAAAGCTGGGACACAGGGCAGGCGATCCGCTTCATGTCCAAAGCCGCCTTGCGTGGGGCTGAGAATTTCCGCTTTTTCGCAGACCGTGCTGAAGCCGCCCGCGATGGACAGAGCCTCCCGTCTCCAGATCATATGAATATCACAACGCGGAAGCCCATTGGCCCAGTCGGGGTTATCACGCCGTGGAACACTCCGTTCATGCTGTCGACCTGGAAGATTGCCCCGGCGTTGGCTGCCGGATGCACAGTTGTCCACAAACCGGCGGAATGGTCGCCTCTGACAGCACGACTTTTGATTGAAATCGCCGAAGGGGCCGGACTTCCAAAAGGTGTCTGGAACATGGTCAACGGTATAGGGGAGGAAGCAGGTAAGGCATTGACCGAACATCCCTCCATCAAAGCAATTGCATTTGTCGGTGAAAGCGCAACAGGGTCCGCTATCATGCGGCAAGGGTCGCAAACTCTCAAACGGGTACATTTCGAGCTGGGCGGTAAAAACCCGGTCGTCGTATTTGACGATGCCAATTTTGACCGGGCGCTGGACGCGGCTGTGTTCATGATTTACTCGTTGAATGGCGAACGTTGCACATCCTCTTCAAGGGTGCTCATTCAAGACGGTATTTATGACCGCTTTGTTGCTGCGCTAGAGGAGCGAGTAAAAAATCTTAAAGTGGGGCATCCTCTTGATCCAGCGACAGAAATCGGTCCACTAATCCACCCGCGCCATCTGAACAAGGTCACGTCCTACCTTGAAATCGCCGCGCAGGACGGCGCTCGTATTGCGGTGCGCGGGGAAGCCGCTAATGATGCAGGCTATTTTATAAATCCAACCCTTTACGCCGACGCAACGAGCGATATGCGCATTGCCCAGGAAGAGATTTTCGGCCCTGTTCTCACAGCAATGAAATTTGGTGACGAGGCAGAGGCGCTGGAGATTTCCAATTCCGTGGCCTATGGACTTGCGGGGTATGTCTGGACCAATGACGTGACACGCGCCATGCGGTTCAGCGACGGGCTGGATGCAGGGATGATTTGGGTCAATTCGGAAAATGTGCGCCATTTGCCCACGCCGTTCGGTGGTACCAAAGCATCTGGCATTGGTCGCGATGGTGGTGACTGGTCTTTCGATTTTTACATGGAAACGAAGAATATCGCCATTGCCACCGGTGAACACAAAATCAGTAAATTGGGAGCCTGATCATGGCCTTACCTCCCGTCGTACTTGATCCACCATTCAATATTTTACGTATCAGCCACATCCAGTTGAATGTCACCGATCTGGAGGCCTCAAAGAAATTCTATTGCGACACGCTTGGTTTGGCCGTAACGGATGAGACGGCCGACAGGCTCTATTTGCGGGCCATGGAAGAACGTAGCCACCATTGTGTGGTTCTGGTCAAAGCCGATGCAGCAAGTGTTGCTGCAATGGGGTATCGGGTTTGGTCGGAAGATGATCTGGACAAGGCTGAAATTTGGTTCAAATCCCAGGGCCATGACGTGACGTGGGTTGAGCGCCCCTATCAGGGGCGAACATTGAGAACCACCGACAATGCCGGAATGCCGATTGAGCTGCACCATGCGATGGATCGACTGCCGACCATTCATCAAAGTTACGTCCAATACAAAGGCGTGAAGCCATTGCGCATTGATCATTTCAACTGCTTTTCCACCAATGTGGACAAGGCAACCGCATTTTATCACAAAATGGGGTTCCGCACGACCGAATATACCTCTGATGCAGAAACTGGAAACTTGTGGGCTGCCTGGATGCATCGAAAGGGTGGTGTTCATGATCAGGCCTTTACCAATGGCTACGGGCCGCGTTTGCATCATGTGGCATTCTGGGTGCCACATCCATTGGCAATTCTGGACCTGCTCGATCTGATGGCCACGACTGGCTATGTCGGCAATATTGAGCGGGGACCGGGCCGTCATGGCATATCCAATGCGTTTTTCCTCTACGTGCGCGATCCAGATGGACATCGGATTGAAATCTACTGCTCGGATTACCAGACCATTGACCCCGATCATGAGCCTATCCATTGGGATCTGAAAGATCCGCAGCGCCAAACCCTTTGGGGCGCACCGGCACCTCGCTCGTGGTTTGAAGAAGGCAGTGTTTTTGAAGGACTGGAAGTTTCAGAACCGAGTTTGAAAGCACAGCCAATTGTCGCACCTTGATAACGGCCAATTGGTGGTTTTTGCACTGACAATAGGTGGAAATTGGTCCAAATTTGCTGCTGAATGTGGTTCTTGAGCACTTGCGACAAAAAATCTTGCGACAAGTTGGGATTCCTACCTTGTAATTACTGGACAAATCGACCAGTTCAGGCCTAGAGAGACGCGGGGAGCCTGTTGAATGGTGAGCGATCCCGCGCACCAGCATGTTTGCTTTTGCTACATGCACCAACATTCTGCCAAGTGATGAAATACCGGAGAGGATTACTCCATGAGTGAAGCACACGCGAGCGACGCAACACGCCGCGACTTTCTTTACATAGCGACCGGAGCCGCTGGTGCTGCCGCTGTTGCCGGAATTGCCTGGCCGCTGGTGGCCCAAATGGGGCCGAACGAACGCGAAAAAGCCGCCGGTGCGCCTGTTGAGATCGACGTATCAGCTATTGAGCCTGGCATGTTGATCACAGTGATTTGGCGAGGCAAACCTTATTTTATTCGTCACCTGACGGAAGCTGAGGTGAAATCCGCGATAGACGCGCCTGTAGCAGATTTCCGCGACTATGCCCCAGCCGACACGAGAATTGCTGTTGCCGGTGATTCTGCTGCCGAATGGGCCATTGTGGGAGCGAACTGCACCCATCTTGGGTGTGTCCCAACGAAGATCGATACCGGTCTTGAAGGTTGGCTGTGCCCCTGCCACGGTTCAAAATTTGATGTAACCGGACGCGTCATGAAGGGTCCGGCTCCCACCAACCTGCCTCTTCCTCCGTTTGAATTCGCCAGCGAAGACAAACTGATCATTGGTCAAGAAGGAGTTTAACCCATGAGCGGTCATTCTACCTATAAACCGACCTCCGGTTTTGGAAAATTCATGGACGACAGGCTGCCAATTGCCCGCCTGATTCATGACAGTTTTGTTTCCTTCCCTGTGCCCCGCAACCTGAACAACTGGTATACGTTCGGTGGCATTTTGATGGTTTTGCTGGTTTCGCAAATCATTACCGGGATTGTTATCGCGATGCACTACACGCCGGAAGCCAGCATGGCTTTTGACAGCGTGCACCTGCTGCGCCGTGATGTCGCCTATGGCCATACGCTGCAAAGCTGGCATGCTGTCGGGGCGTCCATGTTCTTCGTGGCAGTCTATATCCACATATTTCGTGGCCTCTATTACGGGTCCTACAAGGCTCCGCGCGAGGTGCTGTGGATTTTGGGTGTTGTGATTTATCTGCTGATGATGGCCACTGCCTTCATGGGTTACGTTCTGCCTTGGGGGCAAATGTCCTACTGGGGCGCTCAGGTGATCACCAGCTTCTTCTCCGCCATTCCATTGGTGGGCGAAACTGTGCGTGAATATTTGCTGGGCGGATATGCGGTCGGCAATGCAACGCTGAACCGCTTCTTCTCGCTCCACTATCTTTTGCCCTTCATGATTGTCGGCGTCGTAATCCTGCATGTATGGACATTGCATGTAACCGGCCAGACAAATCCGACGGGTGTTGAAGTCAAATCAAAGCAGGATGTTATTCCATTTACACCATACGCCACCGTCAAGGACGCTTTGGCGATGGTCGTGTTCATGATCATCATGTGTTATTTCGTCTTCTTCCTACCGGATTATCTGGGTCATGCAGACAACTACATCATGGCTGACCCGTTGAAGACGCCGGCGCATATCGTGCCTGAATGGTACTTCCTGCCGTTCTACGCTGTGCTGCGGGCGATCGATTTCAATATTGGGATCCCGTTTACCGATATCGTGTTGATTGACTCCAAGCTGGGTGGCGTGTTGGCGATGTTCGGTGCCATTGCTGTGCTGTTTTTCGTACCTTGGCTGGACACATCAGATGTGAAATCGGCAAACTATCGCCCTGCCTACAAACTGTTCTTCTGGTTGTTTGCCATTAATGCGGTTTTCCTTGGTTATCTGGGATCACGTCCTGCCGAGGGCATCTGGATCCCGCTGATGAAGGCTTCGACGCTTTGGTACTTCCTGCATTTCCTCGTGATCATGCCGCTGTTGGGCTGGTTTGAAAAACCACTGCCCCGTCCGGTCAGCATTACCGATGATGTGCTGGCTAAAACAGCGGCTGCAGGAGCTTCCCAGATTGAGGGAACTGCTGCCGAGCCACAGACCAAAGGCTAGAACTGCAAAGCGATGCCGCGGAAATGGTCCGCGGCATTCAATCAATTTCAGGTTGCCCGTGTGGCGACCGGTAAAGAGAGAATTAAAAATGAAGACGGTCTTCACATCATTCAAAGTCAGACTTTCAGCTGTCATTCTGGCAACCGGACTTGCCTTTGCAGGTTCAACAGTGAGCCTAAATGCGGCCGGATATCCCCTGAACAAGCCCGCTGAGCAGAAATGGAGCTTTGCAGGCCCGTTTGGGCATTATGACAAGGCGCAGTTGCAGCGTGGCCTTAAAATCTATGCAGAAGTTTGCGCGGCCTGCCACTCGATGAATCTTCTCTCCTACCGCAACCTGGCCGATCTTGGATATTCCGAGCAGCAGATCAAGAATTTTGCAGCTGAGTATGAAGTGGTCGATGGCCCCAATGAAGACGGAGAGATGTTTGAGCGTCCCGCGCGTCCAAATGACCGTTTCAAAGCTCCCTATGCCAACGTCAATGAGGCGATTTCTGCCAATAATGGCGCCTATCCTCCAGACATGTCTTTGCTGGCAAAGGCCCGCGCTCCAGAGCGCGGTTTCCCAACCTTCATCTTCGATATATTTACCATGTATGGAGAGAATGGTTCTGACTACCTCTATTCTCTGTTGACCGGTTATCAAGACGCGCCTGACGGTGTGACTGTTCAGGAAGGCCTGTATTACAACCCGTATTTCGCGTCAGGTTCCGCTCTGGCCATGGCACCACCGCTTTCGGATGATCTTGTTGAGTTCGACGATGGCACGCCTTCTACGCTTGATCAGCAAGCTCGCGACATTTCAGCTTTCCTGACTTGGGCAGCTGATCCAAAACAGGGTGAACGCAAACAGCGCGGCTTTATCGTTATCCTGTTTCTGGTTCTGTTTGCCGGATTGCTGTACTTCACAAAGAAAAAAGTCTGGTCGAACGTCGCTCACTAGCAGTATATTTCTGACAAGAACAAACAGGGCTTCGAAATCTCGGTTTCGAAGCCCTTTTTTTGTCAATGCGGAATTTCAATATGAAGGTTTCCACCATGGAAGAATCCCTTACCAATGAACTGAATATCGCCATACGCGCTATCAAGGATTACCCCAAGCCGGGCGTTGTGTTTCGCGATATCAGCACACTGTTGCAAAACGCCCGTGCCTTCCGGCGTGCCGTAGATGCCCTGGTTCACCCTTATGTGGGCATTGGGCTTGATCAGATCGCCGGTATCGAGGCGCGCGGCTTTATCCTGGGTGGAGCAATTGCCCACCAACTCACGGCTGGATTTGTCCCAATTCGCAAAAAAGGCAAGCTGCCTGGTGAGAAAGTTTCTGTGGCTTACAGTCTTGAATATGGGGTGGACGAAATGGAGATGCATCGCGATGCGGTGAAGCCTGGCGAAAAGGTGCTGCTGGTCGACGATCTCATAG
>JBPCWM010000337.1:0-5861 GCA_051009515.1 Rhizobiaceae bacterium
GCGGTGTTGTTCCAACGCTACCCAACCGTTGGATTGCTCCCCATGCCTTGCGGCGTGGACCAAGCGGCAATCCAAGTTCCTTCAGATCATCTTCCACCAAATCGGGCAGAGTTTCAAAGTCGATCTCTGCCTCGGAGAAAGCTAACGCATATTTTTCTAGACTGAGTTCCCTCAGCCAAGTTTCGATATCTGACAAGTTGCCCCTACCTCCCAACCGGAAGGTGATGATTGGCGTTACCCCAAACTTCCGATGGTGCATGCTAGACCAAACCGGGCTTGCAATAAATATCAAAACTGGGGGGCAACTAAACAGCAGAGCAGCACAACCTAGATGTTCAAATAGCGACAGGGCCTGCTACTTCCGCAAAGGGCTCTGAGCCGCCGTTCGTCCTTTTAGGAATTTAGAAGTTTCAATGTCTGCTTTGAAGAATTCGGCTGTCATAGTACCAACGGAAAGGACAGGGGTCGCGATGTGATCATTTCAAGTTTTGGATTTCCAAGGACATATGTAAGCGTCCCACTCACGCTAGCGGAGTGTAGTTCCACGGCATCTGCATCCGGCGCATAGTGTTCATCCCTCAAGGTTATTTCGCCGGGAGAGAGATGCTGAACTATTCAAACTTTGTATGGTGCCGTTGAAATGATAATCTAATCTTGGGTGGCCTATGGCAATCACCTGTTATTGAATTACAAAAATGTTACAAAGAAAAAATAAGATATTGAATTAATTTAATAAATAGGTCATCATGTTATTTAGTGAGAGTAGTCTGCGGGTGCCAATTTACACCTGCAGTTAAAAACATACTCTAAAATCTATAAGTCTGCCCGAACGTGATCCCGGCTGGTTTTGCAAAAAGGTTTGTGTTCTTGAGTGGGTATGTACTGCCAACTCCGTAGTTCCGGGACATCGCAACAGGAGCCTGAATGCCTGACTGGGTTAGCTGGCACAATTGACGCAAAATTCCGCCATTGGATCAATTTCCAGCCTGCCGTCAGGAATTTCTTCGCCACAGTCTTCGCAATAGCCATATTCCCCATCGCGCAGACGCCGCTTGGCTGCTTCAATACGCACAAGATCAAATTTGCGCTTTTGTTCGGTGGCCTGATTCATGGCCTGTTGTTGCATGGCGTCCATGCGGGATAGGCGTCCCACTGATTGCTGATCAAGGGCAACAGGGTCGCGCGCTTCGGCTGACAGATCTGACAGAGCTTCTAGTTCTCGTTTCCTTTTGGCCAGCCGGTCATGGGCCAACTGTTCATTTGCCATGGTTACTCTCTTTAAAGCTTGAAACCATACCCTCATTATCCCACCATGTTAGTAAACACGAATTCAACAGGCACATCTACATGAGCTTATTATTGTTGGGACTGGTTCTCTTCCTGGGTGTCCACTGTGTGCGCATCTTCGCGCCCGATTGGCGTGAGGCGCAGATTGCGGCGCGTGGGGAAGGCATGTGGAAGGGGCTTTATTCAGGGGTGGCAATCATCAGTTTTGCCATTCTGGTCTATGGTTACGGCGCCGCCAGACCTGATGCCGGGCAGCTTTATGTTCCGCCAGAATGGGGTCGTTCTGTTCTTTTCGTGGCCATGCCCGTCGCACTTGTTCTGTTTGTGGCGTCTCAATTGCCCGCAGGTCATTTGAAAAATCGTTTCCAACACCCAATGCTTTGGGGCACAGGCATCTGGGCGATTGCACATCTTTTGGCGAATGGTGATGCTGCATCCGTAGTACTGTTCGCTGGCATATTGGGTTGGGTGCTGCTTGACCTTTGGTCGGCGTATCAGCGCCCTGCCGGGGACTCCGGCCCCGTTTTGATCTGGCCTGATCTTGCCGCCCTTGCGCTTGGATTTGTGTTAACGGCAATATTTGTGATGTTTTTGCATCGTTGGCTGATAGGAGTGCCGGTAATGTGAGCAGCAATTTTCTGGCTGGATCATGATTACCCCTTACTTCCGCTCAAATTTCATGTAGAACGCCGCCAATACTGGCGACGCTCGTTTGTCGCAATATGGGATGAAACATGTCGGACGATTCATTTATTCGCGAAGTTGATGAGGAACTACGCACAGAACGGGTACAGGAATTCTGGGACCGTTATGGAAAGCTGGTCATTGGTGTTGCGGTCGCCATTGTGGTCGTGACTGGTGGCAACCGCTATTACGACTACTACACAAAAACTAAAGCTGCAGAGTCCGGCGACGCCTTTATGGCAGCCATTGAGCTTGCCCAGGACGGCAAGAGTGATGAAGCCATTGCAGCCCTTTCGGTCCTTGAAGGACAGGAAAGCAAGGCCTATCAATCTCTCGCGCTACTTCGTGCAGGCGCTGAACTTGCGAAAAAAGGCGACGTGGACGCAGCGGTCAAGAAATTTGACGCGGTGGCGCAGGATGGCAGTGCTGAGGAAAATCTGCGCTCAATTGCCAGAATTCGCGCTGCAATGCTTTTGGTGGATGCGGGCACGGTCACCGAAGTAGAAGCTCGCGTTGGCTCATTGACAGCGCCCGGCGCTCCTTATCGGGCGTCAGCACGAGAGGCACTGGGCCTGGCCTATTTCAAGGCAGGTGATATGGACAACGCGTTCAAGCAGTTCAACTCGCTTGCTGATGATGAAGAAACCCCGCAGTCTCTGGCCCAACGTACCCGCATCATGCTGCAGCTTATTGCGTCACGAGGCGGTCCCGTTCGCGATCAGTAGTCTGCCAGAACCACGCAGATGATCTGTGTTACAGTTTCAAACTGGCCAAAGGGATGGTTGAATGACATTTACCGTTGCCATCACCGGACGGCCCAATGTGGGCAAGTCGACGCTCTTTAACAGGCTCGTCGGAAAACGGCTGGCCCTGGTTGATGATCAGCCGGGTGTAACTCGTGATCGTCGCATGGGAGCTGCACGCCTCGGCGATATCAAGTTCAACATTGTTGACACGGCCGGTTTGGAGGATGCCGATTCCGCCTCGCTGGAGGGTCGAATGCGGGATCAGACCGAACAGGCTATTATGGAAGCCGATGTCACACTGTTCCTGATTGACGCCCGTGCGGGCGTAACTCCACTCGACCAGAGCTTTGCAACAATGCTGCGTCGCTCAGGCAAGCCAATAATACTGGTGGCGAACAAGGTAGAGGGGCGCAAAGGCGATGATGGTTTTTATGATGCTTTCTCCATGGGATTTGGCGAACCGGTGCCGATTTCTGCCGAACATGGCGAAGGCATGGTTGATCTTCGCGATGCCATTGTCGAGGCGGTTGGGGAGGAAACCGCTTACCAAACTGGCCCCACTCCGAAACCAAAGATTGATGACGAGTTTGAATTCGACCCTGAAAATTGGGATGAAGAAGACGATTTCGAGCCGGAATATGATAATACCCGCCCCCTCAGTATTTGCATTGTAGGACGCCCAAACGCTGGCAAATCCACTCTGATCAATCAGATGGTGGGGCAGGACCGACTGCTGACCGGGCCGGAAGCAGGCATAACGCGTGACAGCATTTCAGTCGATTGGGAATGGCAGGGCCGTTCCATCAAGTTGTTTGATACAGCAGGAATGCGACGCAAGGCACGTGTGCAGGAAAAGCTTGAAAAACTGTCTGTCGCAGATGCGTTGCGTGCCATTCAATATGCAGAGATTGTCATTATTGTCTTTGACGCAACCATTCCGTTTGAAAAACAGGACCTGCAGATTGTTGATCTGATTGCCCGTGAGGGGAGAGCCCCTGTCATCGCATTCAACAAATGGGATCTGATCAAGGATAAACAGGCAACGCTGAAGGATCTGCACGAAAAGACCGAGCGCCTCTTGCCCCAGTTGCGCGGTGTGCGAACGGTAACCTTGTCAGGGCAGACCGGCAAAGGGTTGGACCGTTTGATGGAAGCGGTCATCGAAACCGACAAGGTTTGGAACAAGCGTGTTTCCACCTCCCGACTCAATCGCTGGCTCGATGAGGTTCAAGCCTATCATCCCCCTCCCGCGGTGGCTGGCCGGCGTATTAGATTCAAATATATCACCCAGGCAAAAACGCGTCCGCCTACATTTGTGGCTCAATGCACGCGACCTGAAGGGCTGCCGGCATCCTACGAGCGCTATCTGCTCAACGAACTGCGGGCTACATTCGACCTGCCGGGTGTGCCATTGCGCCTGTTTCTGCGCAAGCCGGAAAACCCCTATGGCAATCGAAAACGCAATACATCCAAATAAAGCCCCATTCTTGCCCTGATTAAGCCACTTACTGGTTCCATCAGGCGCACCGATTGATGTGCCGGATATAATGAATGCTTCCCGGTTAACTCAATATCAAGGTTAACGATCCACAATTGTGACTGGATCGATCACCTGTCACCGAATTGGCGCGGGAATCGTCCCGTTTGATGGAGTAAACTATGCGTACAACCGGGACGCGCGTTATGCGTAGAACGATTGGCTTTGGTCTGGCCCTTGGATTGGCAGGATTTGCAAATATTGCGAGTACAAAAACGGTATCCTTGCAGGATATTGCCGACTTGACTGGTGCAAAGACTGGCAAGAGCAATCGTTGGCTGGCCCATTTGGTTTCTGTTCCCAAGGGCGGTGCATACGAACAAGCTGGCCAGGATGTTCTTGCCAGTGAGGCTGTCATTGCCCATGCCATGGCGGTGCAAACCGCAGAAGCGATGCATTCCCTGGAGCGGGACCATATTGTAGAGACCGGCGGTCTTTCTAAGGTCAATCGCAGCCTTAAGGGCGACAGGGTATTTGAACCCAAGAAAGAAGGCCTCTCACTGGCCAATGTTCACTCAATCACTGTTGCAGATCCCATTGTTACCGGGTCGGTGGACATAGCTGCCCATAAGTCACCTCTTGCACTGGCTTCCACATTTCGCCGCAGTTTGAGCAATGATGACAATGTAAGTGGACCGTCGATTGAGGTTGCAAGAGCCGATCTGAACTCATTGGAAAAGAGACAGGTTGCACGTATTCCCCTTGCACCTGACCATATGAATCAGGCCCGTTCAGTTGCCCGCATGATGAGCAAGGCGCTGGCTCAGGCCAAGGCGCAGCGTGAGGAAGCAGAGTCTCTGACCGATGTGCCTGCGGTTACCACTGCCTATGCACCGACGGAAAGCAAGCAGCAAAGCGAGATGGCCAGTGCATTTGCTGCTGTGTTGCGCCCATCGTTGAAAAAGTCCAATGGAGTTGTGAAGATCACACTGGGACCGGGGGACCACAAATGGGCCGCCAACCCACTGCCGCGCTATTCCTTCTCCAAGGCAGAGCGTCATTGCCTGGCCAATGGCATTTATTTTGAAGCGCGCGGCGAACCCAAGATCGGCCAAAAAGCAGTTGCTCAAGTGATTTTGAACAGGGTGCGTAACCCTGCCTATCCCAAAACGATCTGTGGCGTCGTTTATCAGAACAAGCGCAAGCGCAATGCCTGCCAGTTCTCCTTCGCATGTGATGGAATTCGCGACCGCGTTAATTCGCGCAAACACTGGCGCCACGCTGTTGCTATTGCCAACAAGGCAATCGATGGAAAGTTCTGGTTGAAGAGTGTAGGCTCATCGAGCCACTATCATGCCGATTATGTCTGGCCGAAATGGCGCCGCAAGATGCGCAAGATGACCAAGATTGGCCGCCACATCTTTTATCGCACCTATGGTGGTGGCTGGAGCTGATCGGGGCTTGCTTGAACGAGGCATTAGTGGTTTTTAAGGTATTAAGTACCTCCAAACCACGCCAATGGCTTCCATATGTCTTCAAACGATAGCGATTCAGACGGACGGCCAGGACAGAATCAGCCAGCTGATGATCGATCTGCAGTGCCAGATCGTCGCATGGCACAAAACTCAGCTCCCGATGACAATCTGGATGAGCGCCTGGAACAACTG
>JBPCWM010000338.1:0-43932 GCA_051009515.1 Rhizobiaceae bacterium
GATATCCACGATGTCGATTGCAGGATCTGCAACTACATCTTCAAAACTGCTTGTCAAATCGATCGTCGGATCATCTTTGGTCAACTGACTGGCACGATCCAAGTCCAGATCACAGAGCGTTTTAACCGAAAATTGCTGCGGCAGTTCGCGATAGGCAGCCAAATGCTGCTCCCCTATGCCTGCTCCTATGATCGCGACATTGAGCTTATTCATAGCTGGTTCCATCAGCAGCATCGGCGATTGCCTGAGCCTTTAGAGCCAGCTCCATGACCTTGAAGCAATGGGCCTGACTCATGGCCGTTTCGGTGCGGTTTTGAATGTCTCGCAACAGGTTTGAAAAATACGGAAAGCCTGCATCACGGCAATCAATATGTTCGCATCTGGATCCATTCACAATATAGAGGTGATCGGTGGCATCGCTGCGCGCGACATCGACGTATTTTCTAAGCTCAATATAGCCTTCCGTTCCCAATAGGGTCAGACGCCCGTCACCCCATGTCGGCAGCGCTTCCGGCGTGTACCAGTCAACGCGAATATAGCCATGCCCCGTAGCACTGCGCAGAGACAATTCGCCAAAATCCTGTAGCCCCGGATCATCCGGATTGGCATAGTTGGCAGCAGTGGCCATTGTGACTTCAGCCTGATCTGAGTTGGTGAAATACAAAAATTGGTCAATCTGATGCGAGGCAATGTCGCAGATAATGCCGCCATAACTTGGCTTATTGAAAAACCAGCTGGGTCGGGTTGGACGATTGAGTCTGTGGGGGCCAAGACCTACTGTCTGAACGACCCGGCCAATGGCACCCGCCTGAACCAGTTCGGCTGCTCTTGTCACACTGGCCACTTCAAAGCGTTCAGAAAAATTGATCGACCAAATGCGCCCGGTCTGCTGAGCGGCGTCCTTGATCTGTTGCAACTGCTCCATTGAGGTGCAGCCCGGCTTGTCGACCATCACGTCCTTCCCATGATGCATGGCCTCGATGGCAAGGGCGGCTCTGTCGCAGGGAATGGCCGCAATCAGGATCAGGTCAATGTCCTCCCGTTCCAACAATTCCGCCTTGTGTGTAAAGCGCGGTGCATTCGGGAAACGTTTTGCAAATCCGTCCAGCGTGCCCGGTTCGCCGTGCGTCCACCAACCAGCGAATTCACAACCAATCGCCTCCATATTAGTGGCCATTCCGTAAATGTGGCGATGATCCAGTCCCAACGCTGCAAATCTCAACGGCCTCTCTGTCACGTCACTTATTTCCCTCCATCTCTACCTGTACTGCCTGACCTGATGCGGAGGACTCAATCAGAGCCTCAATAAGTGCATGAACTTTCAGAGCTTCGCGCCCAGTGACCAGTGGAGGCCGGTCATGCACAACACAGTTTGCGAAGTCGGCAATAATTTCGCGGTGCCAGTCATGGGTAAATGCCATGGGATCGGCCCCGCCTCCGGTGGCGGTATCCGCTCCATACGTTTCTTCGCGGCCATCACGCCAATTGACGTGGAGCACACCGGACTTCAATCGGGTGACCCCCTTGTCAAAATGTAGAGTAATGGATTCAGCGTCGCCCGGGAAACTGGCTGTACTGGCCACGAACGACCCTGTTGCCCCGCAGGCAAAATCGAGCCCGGCGGTGACAAAATCCTCGCATTCCATGGAATGGAATCGAGTGGTTCTCGCCATGGCCACAACCTGCGAGATCTCACCGGTCAGGCTAATCAGAAGATCGAGTGTGTGGATTGCCTGCGAGATCAGGACCCCCCCACCATCACGCTCCAGCGTGCCGCGCCCCTGCTCATCATAATAGGACTGGTCCCGCCACCAGGGCACCGCGACTTCGACCAGCCCCAGTTTGCCGAGTTCTCCACTGTCCATCAACTTAGACAGTCGCACAGAGGCGGCCCGCAAGCGGTGTTGAAATACAATCCCGAGTTGGACCTTGTTCAAAGCACACAGTTCCACCAGTTCACGGGCCGCCACAAGGTTGCGCTCGACCGGCTTTTCCATAAGCACATGTTTGCCAGCGCCAGCCATGACTTGCAGAATCGCGAGTCGTGCATTGGGTGGAGTTAGCAGGAGCACGAAATCGACGAGCTCATCAGCAGCAATCTCTTCAATAGAGTTATAGATTATTGGCCTGGCACCGCACAGTGCTTCAGCCTTGGTGGCAAATCCTTCCGTAACACTCATTTTGCGCGCATGTATTCCCCGCAGGTGGACCAGATCGGCAAGATCGGCAATTGCCCGCAGATGAGTTTCAGCCACCATGCCGAGACCGATGATCGCTATGTTTGCTTTTTGTCTATTCAAGGCGGATACCGGTGTCTTGCTCAAGCGTGTTCGATTTCAGCTCCCAGTAATCACAACAACAATCTGGAAACAATGGTTGGGCCTTACATGGTATGTTTTTCTTAAAAAGGCCTGGTCCTCTTGCAAAGGATCCGGCAAACGGAAACTGAAATCCAACTTTGTTTATCGTTGGCATTGGTAAGCGTAGCACCAATGGTTACATAGATTTTTACTATGCATATACAAGTTCAGTGAAAACTGCTCATTACTCTGTCTTTATTTGGGTGATAATCCAAAATAGACTGGATTTTTTTCTTTTTGTGGGTAAGGTGTAGCGGCCTGCGGCACAATTGGGGTAACTTATGTATGGCTGAAAACGATAATACAGCACTTTTAACTGAACTAACGACTGAAATTGTTTCAGCGTATGTCAGTAATAATCCAATAGCAGCGAGTCAGCTGCCAGATCTCATTACGTCCACATACCAATGTGTGAGCGGATTGTCCGCATCATCCGGTAATCAGGAACCAGAGCAGAAAGATCCTGCGGTCTCCATCAAGAAGTCTATTCGCGACGACCATCTTGTGTGCCTGGAGTGCGGCAAGAAATTCAAATCACTCAAGCGGCATCTGATGTCCCATCATGGTTTGACACCAGATGACTACCGCACCCGTTGGAACCTGAAGTCGGATTATCCAATGGTTGCACCAGCTTATGCGGAACGGCGTTCAAAACTCGCCAAGGAAATTGGCCTGGGACGCAAGCCCAAAGCCGCCTGACTCGCTGGACCCGTTACAGGACTGTTTAGGGATAGTCCATCGAACAATTGAGGGAAACGGGACATTTCGATGCTTTGAACACGGGATACCTCAGGGTGTCCCGTGTTTTGCATTTGGACAATATGCTCAATCATGATCCTTGTTGATCCTCATCTGTTCATCTGCAAAAAGTGGGGTATCCAACCGGCCTAATTACGGACTTCGCCAAGTTGCACGATTTTGGAACAACAATAATTGGGGCAGGTGTTGTCGGGCTGGCCATTGCCCGCGAACTTGCTGCAAAGGGGCAAGATGTGCTGGTGATAGAGCAGCACGATATCATTGGCAGCGAAACCAGCGCCCGTAACAGCGAAGTCATTCACGCTGGCATTTACTACCCGAAAGACAGTCTCAAGGCTCGATTCTGTGTAGAGGGCAAACAGATGTTGTATGAGCATTGCAAATCTTTTGGCGTGCCCCATGAACAAATTGGCAAGTTGATTGTCGCCTCCAATGAGGAGCAAACCAATGCGTTGGATTCCATTCAGGTGCATGCCGCCAATAACGGGGTGAAAGATCTTGTCATGCTGGATCGAGCTTCGATAAAAAGCCTTGAACCGGCACTGGATGCAGTCGCTGGCATATATTCACCCTCAACCGGAATTGTTGACAGCCACGCCTTTATGCTGTCCCTGCAGGGGGACGCCGAATCCAACGGGGCGCAGATCGCCTTCCGGACATGTTTGACCGGGTGGACAGCACTCAACCAAGGCAGCGGCGGCTTTGAGCTTGAGTGCGCAGGCGAAGAAGAGATGACTATCACTTCGCAAAAATTGGTCTTGAGCGCAGGGCTTCACAACTCGAACTTGTGTCACCAGTCCTCGTCCATTCTCAAAGACAAGGTCAGACCGACCCGATTTGCCAAGGGCAATTACTTCAGACTATCAGGCCGCGCACCGTTTTCGCACCTCATCTACCCGGTGCCGGAGCCCGGTGGACTGGGTGTCCACCTCACACTGGACATGGGCAAGCAAGCCAGATTTGGCCCTGATGTGGAATGGGTGGACTCACTTGATTATGAGGTTGACCCTGCGCGTAGCGCTAAATTCTACGCCGCCATCCGTGCGTATTGGCCGGGCTTGCCGGACGACAGTCTGGAACCTGATTACGCAGGTATAAGACCAAAATTGTCTGGTCCCGGCGAAGCCAACGCAGACTTTGAAATTCTCGGTCCTGGTGATTTGGGACTTGAGGGGTGTGTTGCCCTTTTGGGCATTGAGTCACCTGGACTGACTGCCAGCATGGCGATTGCCCAACACGTACGTCGCATCCTGGAAGTATGATCGAATTCAATTGCCGCAGGCTGACCGGGTGGTTTGGCGCTCAACATGGTGTTAAGCCTCAGACCACACACGGATTAAAGGAGACCGTAAATGTCGGAAAAAACCTACGCAGTGATTGGCCTCGGTTCCATGGGTTATGGAATAGCCAGTTCGATCCTGCGCGCAGGACACGTAACACATGGGTTTGATGTAGTTCCGGCACAGGTGCAAAAATTTCAAAGCGATGGAGGAGCATCAGGTGACCTTGCAGATATTTCTGCCAACCTGGACGGTCTCATCGTTGTAGTACTCAATGCTGCTCAAACAGAGCAGGTAATGTTTGGTGAAAATGGCGTGGTGCACGGCCTGAAGGCCGGTGCTGTTGTCATTGCCTGTGCAACGGTTCCACCGGAATTCGCCCGCTCAATGGCGGTACGCTGTCTTGAATATGGTGTGCATTATCTCGATGCGCCAATGTCGGGTGGGTCCGTGAAAGCCATGAAAGGTGAGCTCTCCTTTATGGCTTCAGGTACTCCTGAAGCTTTCACGGCCGCCCGCCCAATTCTAGATGCGGCGGCAGAAACTGTATTTGAGCTGGGGGATTCGGCGGGTGCGGGATCCGCTATGAAAGCGGTGAACCAGCTGCTCGCCGGTGTCCATATTGCCACCATGGCAGAAGCCCTCACATTCGGCATGACACAGGGTATAGAACCCGACCAGTTTCTTGATGTCATTCAAAACTGCGCCGGCACCTCCTGGATGCTTGAAAATCGGGCACCTCACATTGTTGAAGGTGACTACACGCCTCACAGTGCAATCGACATTTGGCCGAAAGACTTGAGTATTGTGCTGGACATTGCCCGTTCTGCCAAATTCAGCGCGCCGATTACCGCTGCTGCGCTGCAACAATTCATGGCTGCATCCGGGTCCGGACTTGGACAGGAAGACGATGCAGCTGTCGCCAAAATCTATGCCCGAAATGCCGGACTTAAACTACCTGGCGAAGAATAGATTTTACCGGGCACTAGAGCTGCGCAGCCACAACAAAATAAACGCCAACGAGCGCCAACCCGACAAAGAATAACGTCCTGAAAAGTTGTTCTGATATGTGTCTGCGCACTCGCTGCCCCGCATAAACCCCAATCATGGCGGGCAGGACGGCAAATACGGACAGCAGGGCAATCTCGAAGGAGAGAAAACCCCGTTCAACAAAGGCCGCAATCAATGAAATATTCAGCAAGATGAAGACGATGCCCAGCGCCTGAACCAGCTGATCTTTCTTCAGCCCAAGAGCTTGCAAATAGATCACGCCGGGCACCAGAAACACTCCGGTCGTGGCATAAGACAAACCGCAAAGCCACCAGCCGTGGGTCCAAAAAATTTCTCCATTTCGCCCGGTGGTGTAAATTGCGGGCTAGAGAGGCTGAAAATTGAATAAGCGACAAGGATAACTCCAAGAATCGTCAATAAGACATCCTGTGTTGCGATCGACAATATGCTGACACCGAGTAATGTCCCCAACACGCTGGCCAACAGGTAGGGCCAGAGCCTTCGGGTCAACGCTCCAAGAGCCGGCCCTGCCACGGCCTGCCAGATATTTGACACCACTCCCGGAAAAAGCACTGTGGCAATGGCGACTTTCAACCCCAACGGGATGGCCATAAATACAATGGCTCCGATCGGCGGCTACGACCGGCCGCTACGACCGGCATGTCAAATCCGATAGCTCACTTGATGAATCCTGCAATTATGAATGTGACAAAAACCAGCAGCAGAACTTCAGCGCTCAGCATGAGCTTGTCCAACGCTGAAGCCTGCACTCAATTTCCTGTGCAATACCGCAATCAAACTTGCGGGATTTCGCCTACTTTCTTTGGCACATGATATCCGGCCTGTACGGCCGGACGTGCGGCCACCCGTCGATACCAGTCTCGCACATTTGGATATTGATCAAGATCGATCTGCTGCCATTCAAAGCGCGAAATCCACGGCCAGCAGGCCATATCAACAATCGAATAATCGTCCAGAATATAGTCACGGCCATCCAGTCGTTTGTTCAACACCGAATAGAGGCGATTGGCTTCGGCCAGGAAGCGCTCTTCAGCAAAAGGTGCTTTCCCGCTGTTGAAATGGGCATATTGGTGCGTCTGGCCCAGCATCGGGCCAAGCCCTCCCATTTGCCACATCAGCCACTGAATGGCTTCAGCTTTGGCAGCCGGATCGGTCGGAAGAAACTTGCCGTATTTTTCAGCCAGATAAATCATGATGGCACCCGATTCCATCAGTTTGATACCCGTGTCATTATCCACGATGGCCGGTATTTTGTTGTTGGGGCTGATTGCCAGAAACTCTGGCGTTTTCTGATCGCCCTCCCCGATATTAATAGGATGGACTGTATAGTCCACGCCAAGTTCTTCGAGCAAAATTGAAACTTTGCGTCCGTTGGGTGTTGTCCAGGAATAGAGGTCGATCATGAGTGGCTCCGGTTGAGGAAGGTACTATTGGACCCTGACTGCCGCGTCCTTTCGCAAAAAGCAAGCTGCGAAACAGAATGGTAAAACAGGTAAGGCCTCAAGTCTCTTTCGGTAGTTCGCGAACAAAGACTTCCAGCGCATCTTCCAAGGTACGCTCGCGGTCCATATCGGCTCTTGTTTCACGGGCATAGGGCGTCTTCTCCAATATGCGGAAGATTTCTGCTGCCCCTTCATGAAATCCACTTGGCACGCCAACTTCGCCAAAAGTGCTGGCGATTTCTTCCATTTCTCCCACCCATCTTGCAGAATCAGCCGGCAAAAATGGCACCCGGGCCCGCATGGCAGCCAGGGCTGCAGACTGACTATACTGGAATTCCCCGAGCAGTTGGTCCCGGACCCCCAGCCGTTCTGCAGCAAGCAATACAGCAGTGTGCAATGTCCAACTCCCCTTTGTCAGGCCGGCATAGGTCATCTTCAGCGCAGAGGCCTGCCCTATGGTTGGACCGGCTTTGATGACCGCAAAACCAAGCCCGTCAAGCTCCATCATCGGGGTAACGTTTGGGCCGGAAACGTAAAACCGCGGCCCCGCACCTACACCCGGTGCCATGCCAATGATCCCGGCATCAATGAATTGCGCGCCAGCGCCTGTGATTTTCTGACCGACCAGCTTCACTGTTTCCGGGGATATGGCATTGCAATCCACATAAACCGGGGTTTGACCTGTCTCCTGCATTGCCGCACTGATGAGCGTTGCCAGGTCCAGCGCTGAAGCTGGTGGCAGAATGGACAGGACCAGGTCGGCTTGTTCAACCAGACTTGTCAGATCCCCGACATCGGTCATGCCGGCCTGACTGGCCAGGTTTCGCGTATGCGGTCCACGGCCTTCAAGGCAGGTAATTACATGATGACCATGTTCGCGCAGCACGCGTCCCACAGCATGGCCCATATCTCCGGGCATGAGGACAGCAATGGTTTTGGAATTCATAAGAAATTGTCCGCTGAATAGGAAAAAATAATACAATCAAGGATTTTGCCGCATTGTTCAACTCATGGGACTGCGGCATAGAATGCTATCACCAACTTCACTAAGCAGGCATGGCAGAATGAGCACCCCTCCCGCCCCTCAACACAAGCCGCTGAAACTCGCCATTGCGGGCCTTGGGGCTATCGGAATGGGTGTTGCACGCAGAGTGGACCAAGGTGCGGTGCCCGGGATAGAGCTTGTCGCCGTAGCCGCACGCGACCAAGCACGCGCTACCAATCGGGTGGCAGACTTTAGACATCCTCCAAAGGTTCTGAGCCTTTTGGAACTCAGCGAAACAGCAGATATCATCGTGGAGTGCGCTCCCGCTTCCGTGTTTGCCAAACTTGCCCAACCAGTTCTTGAAAAAGGCCTTTGCTTGATGCCGCTATCCGTAGGGGCTTTGTTGGAGAGGCCAGACCTTGTTGACATTGCACAGCGCAGCGGTGCCCGCATTATTGTTCCAACTGGGGCGGTGATCGGACTGGACACGGTGCGGGCCATGGCTGTTGGCAAAATCCATTCAGTGACTCTGCAAACCCGAAAGCCACCTGCCGGGCTCGCCGGTGCACCACACCTGGTCAATAACGGGATCGATATAAACAGTTTGGAGGAACCGCTTTGCGTCTTGCGGGGAACGGCTCGTGAAGCAGCGCTCGGATTCCCGGCCAATGTGAATGTCGCGGCAGCGCTGGCTCTGGCAGGTATTGGTGCGGATGAAACCAAGGTGGAAGTGTGGGCTGATCCGACAATTGACCGCAACATTCAGGCGGTCACGATCAACTCCGATTCAGGAGAAGCGACCATGGTGATGAAGAATATTCCCTCAGAAGAAAATCCGCGTACCGGGCGAATTGTCGGGAATAGTGTTATCGCAACGCTTCGGCGTTTGACGTCCAGTTTGGTTGCCGGTACCTGAGGCGATCTTTTTCACCCCAGGCACAGGCATCGCATCAGTGGTGAAAGTGGCCGTAAATGCGCTTTTCGGTTTCGACTGCCTGAGCATCCTGATCGTCATGCTGATCTGCTGCGACCGCCAGTGCCAGGCATGAAAGGGTTGCTGTGGCTGTGATAATAATCAGTGTCATTTTTATGCTCCCTGTTCAATGTGGTCCAACTGTGGTTGTTTGTGTTGGCTTGACCTTAATTTGGTGCAAAATGCTCAGGTTCGCAGTGCGTAATTGCACACGAAGTAATAATTGTTATTTATCAGCTTGTTAGATAATTCTGGCTTCGCAATTCTGCATTCGAGCCGGCCAGTCAAATACCGAAGTGGACCCCACCAAGATGTTTCAGGATGATGAAATCAGCGAACGCCTGAGTTTTGCCAAGACACTGGCCAACAGGGCGGGTAAACTGGCGCTGGGGTATTTCAGGAATATTGCGGACTTGCAGATCAGTTCAAAAGGCACACAGGACATGGTGTCCAACGCAGACCTCGAAGTTGAGACTTTTGTTCGCAATCAGATTGCCGGCACATATCCCGACGATGGAATTGTTGGTGAAGAACATGAAAACAAAACAAGTCGTTCCGGCTATACTTGGGTGATTGACCCAATTGACGGAACCGCGAATTTCGTCAATGGCCTGCCAGCATGGTGTGTAATTTTGGCCTGTGTCCATGACGATCAGGTCAAAATCGCAGCGATCGCTGAACCGTCTCATGGGGAACTCTATTGGGCGGCCAAGGGCAAGGGCGCATATCTCAACAACAAGCCCCTCAAGGTTTCCCACTCTCCGGGGGTCGATCAGGGCAATACGGCGGTAGGAATGAACAGCCGAACGCCGCGCTCCAAACTGCTGCACTTCCTCAAACTCCTGACTGACCGAAATGGTCTGTTTTTCAGAAATGCGTCTGGTGGCCTTGGGCTTTGCTATGTCGCCGCCGGTCGCCTGATCGGATATGTGGAGCCTCACATGAACGCCTGGGACTGCCTCGCCGGTCAATTACTGGTTGCCGAAGCAGGAGGGCGTGTGGAGCAACAAAGCGCCAATACCATGCTGGTCAATGGAGGACGGGTTATTGCATCCGGCCCATTGATCTTCGATGATCTTGTAGACATGGCCGATCAGTCATTTGGATAGTGAGTCCGGCCGGAATTCAGCCTACAATTCGATTGCGGTGAATTTCATTGCTTCAACAATGCATCGACCTGTTGGCGGTCCGGCATGGATTGAGATGTTCCCGGTCGCGTAACTGAAAGCGACGCAGTAGCACAACCCAAATAAACGGCATCAAACGCCGACATGTTTTCTGCTAGGCCAACAGCAAGACCACCATTGAAGGCGTCGCCAGCTCCTGTTGTTTCAACCACGGGTCCGGCATCAAAAGCTGGAACATGAACTGTACCTTCGGGACCATGGTATAATGCGCCATCTGCACCCAACGTTATAACTGCCGAGCCAACACCCATTTCAACCAACCTTCCGGCAGCTTTTTTGGCGTCTTCCACGGTTTCAACATTGATACCGGTCAACATGCCGGCTTCTGTCTCATTGGGAGTTGCAAAATCGCAAAGTTCGAGCAATTGCCCGCTTAATTTTGCAGCAGGCGCGGGGTTAAGAATTGTCGTCACACCAGCCTCGCGCGCCATGCTTAATCCAAATTCGGCAGCTTCGAGCGGTTGTTCCAACTGGGTCATAAAAATGGACGAGGACCGGACCAGGTCAGCATTTTGCTCCAGATCACGTGGGGACAGGTCGCTTGCGGCTCCGGGACAAACGATAATGGCATTGTCGCCGCTCGCATCTTCAACAAATATGCTGGCCGCGCCGGTATAAGTATCAGGGTCACGCAATGCTGCGCTTTTCACACCCGTCGAGGACCAGATACCTTGCGCCATATCAGCAAAAGCGTCATCATCCAAACGGGTAATAATGGAAACATCGCCTCCCAGCCGGGCAGCAGCAACCGCCTGATTGGAACCTTTGCCTCCGGGCCCCAGCGCAAAGGAGTTTCCAAGCAGGGTTTCTCCCATGCTGGGTGCACGGTCTGCACGATAGGTCGTGTCAGCAACAAACACACCCAGAACTGTGATATGCCCTGCCTGCCTCACGGTGACGCAGCTATTCAGCGTCCGGTGGGATCACACCCTTGCGGAATGCAAAACAGCCATAAAATCGACGCTCGTGAGTTTGAATCACAGCATAGGCTTTCTTCGCCCGCTCATAGAATGCATAGCGTTCGACTGGCACCAGTTGCAAATCTTCGCCATTCGCCGCATTGACCACGGTCTGAACTTCTTCCATGACCGGCAAGATTTCCTCGCTTGCCCCAACTACTTCCATGCGAGCTGCTGCGTCATCAACAAATGTGTCCAGCGGAAACACAGACAATACAGCTTCCGCGACTTCTGCAGAAGACCGATCGATCCGCAACAGCTTGCCGTGGGCTGTTTGCGCGGCGATCGATTGCGCTGGAAAATTGGTGTCGCAAATGACCAGATCATCTCCGTGGCCCATCGCCCGAAGCGCGTGTAACACATCTGCATTCAAGAGCGGGTCAATGCCTTTTAGCATGTCGATTCCTTCCCAGGTGCGTCAGGACGCCTGACTAAACATTGTAGCAAAACAACTTGGCTCACTCTTGCAGGATCACGTCCCCACGAAAAGGGCCTTGGCCAGAATCTTGTCGCGTCCGTAGATATCACGTCGGTAATGCACCGATCCATCCTTGTTCACCCAGGCCGTCAAATAGGTTATGTGAACCGGCAGTTTTTCCTTCAATTTGACAACTGTGCGCTTTTTGGAGGCTACAATGTTGTCGATTTTGGTGCGGCTCACACCCTGCATGCCTAAGATCTTCTCAGCCAGATCCATGGGCGATCTCAAACGCACACAGCCATGGCTGAAATAACGTGAATCTTTAGCGAATTTCGATTTGCTGGGCGTGTCGTGAATGTAGACGTTGAACTTGTTTGGGAACATGAACTTGACCCGTCCAAGGGCATTTTTCTGCCCCGGATCCTGTCGCAACCGGAAGGGGAAATTGCCTCTTGAATATGATCCCCAGGGAACGGAGCCGGGGTTAATCGATTTTCCATTGCTCAGCACGCGAATGTTTTGACTTTGTAATGCATAGGGATTTCGCTTCAGCTTGGGCAAATATTCCTTTGTCGCGATGGAATAAGGAACATTCCAATAGGGGTTGAATTCAAGATAAGACATCTGGTCGGAGAAAACGGGTGTGCGGTGATAGGGCAATCCAACCTGAACCAGCTCGGCATGGAGCGTATCATCATCCTTGACCAGCTTGAGCACCTGATCGGCGAGATTTACAAATATGTAGGTCCGGCCGAAATCTGCCTGCATCCAGCGGCGGCGTTCCAGGTTTAAAACCACCTGGTCAATGCGCTGATCAATGGTGATGTTCATCTGAGCCAGGGTTGCAGGACCAATCACTCCGTCAATGGCCAAACCCAGGCGCGCCTGAAACTTTTTGACCGCTTCCACCAATTGATCATCATAAATATTGGAACCTGATACATCTGAGGTCAGGTCGCCGGACTGTTTCAACCGTTTGCGTAGCGCCTCTATGCGTTCGTCTTCCATGCCCGGTTTCAACACCTCGCCTTCGGGAACCTGAATCCATCCTCCACCAGCTTGCTGCAGTTTCAACGCAAGCAGATGGTCTCTCAACCGTGCATAGCGATCGGTTTGTGGTGACAGGGTCGCCAGTTCGACTGCCGGAGTTTTGGAGGCTTTCAACCGGTCGAGCAACTTGTCGGCGCTCAATCGTTCAGGAAAAATCTTCACTTCACGGTTGATGCTGTTGGGTGCCACGCGCCCCGAACGCAGGTGTTGGCCATAGATCACTGCAGCATTTGACAGCTTTACCTCATAGGCTGCCAGATCAGCGGCTTGGAACTTCTTCATGCCGGGCACAAGGTGGGGACTTGCATAATCAGCTGGTTCCAACCCATCCTTGTAGGAAGTCAGAAGTTGCAGGACGGTTTTCTCCGCATTCTTTGAAACCTTGCCATTCTCAACCCAAATAGGTTCATATTGGCGACTTTCATACCAACCGCTGATCTGAGTAGCACGTGCCTTCTGCGCTTTATTCCCAACCGGCAATTTCGTGAGTTCTTGCTTGATTGACATTTGCATGGGCGACAGCACCGCGGCAGCTGGTTCTTCAGCCGATTGTGTTTGTTCCGTTAATGCGGTTTGGCCCCAAACCTGATGCGGTGCGGCAGTCGCCAGCGCGGTGACCAGCGAAAGGACAAACAAACGATTCATAATACCTCCTAAACCAGCGGCCCATCCCTTATCCGGCCTTATCCGGAATTTTGGTCCACTCTTATGTCAAATCTGACTTGCACAGTAGTTTCACGGTTTTTTAGGCAAATGCCAAGCCCACAATGACGTGAGAAATCCAGACCTATCGGTTGCGGTTGTGCTGTCTAGCCAGCCTCTCATTGCCGCGACGATAATTGCCCGTCAAACGCGCCATTTCCTGTTGTCGGGAGTCTTCGTCAACTCCCTCCATGTCTTCAAGAAAATTACGCGCCTTGTTTCCCCGCAATGTGGTGGCACGCCGACCATGGTGCGAGATGGTGACGTCACCATTCCTGGCCTGTTGGTAGGTAAAACCGAGGTCTGGGTTTGACATGTGGTCTTGTCCCGCTGCTTATAGAGTAGAAAACAATACCCTCTGGATCGGGCCACCATAAGATGATATGTTCCTTTTCTCAGCATGGAGATTTTATGCCCCGGTAAGGTGGGAGAGCAAGCTGCTCTCCAGAACAAATATGATGCAACTGTTGGCGATTGTCGCTTTGCGACCGTCGTGTTGCGCTTTGTCTTCAAAACATATTGACACTGAAGCTCCGATTATTGAGTGGAGCCACACTGAGACATTATAAAAATGAAACGGGACTATTCAAAATTCGTGCTGCCAGGCTCTGCAGCAACCAAATCCAGGACCTTCCCCACGGAGTCACCTGCCAGCACTTTGGAGTCGCTAGGATGGCAACATTTTTTTGCGCAGCAAACTGACCTCAACGAACTCGCCCAAGCCCCACCTGCGCGTGTGGTGGAAGTACATCGTTCAGGCCTTAAAGTTGTTGGAGAAGAGATTGATACAATGCTTCCACCCAGACAGGATGTAACTGTGGGGGATTGGCTGATGGTCAACCGGAAGCATCCCATCCAAAGCAGGATATTGGAACGAAAGAGCCTGCTGAAACGACGCGCTGCAGGACATGATCGCCGCATCCAGTTGATTGCAGCCAACATTGATACAGCTCTTGTCGTTTCCTCCTGCAATCAGGATTTCAACATTGCCCGGCTGGAGCGCTATGTAGCTGTTGCATTGGAAGCCGGAATTGAGCCGGTGATCGTACTGACCAAATCTGATCTGTGCAGCGACGTTGTTTCCTATGTTGAACAGGCCAGTGCCATTTCCAATGATTTGGTGGTCATAGCTGTAGATGCGCGGGGGAATGAACCAGCACAGAAATTGACCGACTGGTGCAGGCAGGGCCAAAGCCTGGCCTTGCTTGGATCGTCAGGTGTTGGAAAATCCACGCTGACCAATGGTCTTACAGGCGCCGGATCAAAGGCAGGTGGGGGAATTGCAACCCAGCCCATTCGTGAAGACGATGCCAAGGGGCGGCATACAACCACAAGCCGGCGGCTTCACCTGGTTACTGCTGGCTGGTCTCTTATCGACATGCCGGGCATGCGCGAAATACAGTTGGCGGATACTGAAACCGGTATTGCCGGACTGTTTGCAGATCTCGAAGAGCTTGCACAAAGCTGCCGGTTTAATGATTGCGGGCATACCAATGAACCTGGATGTGCCATAGTCTCAGCACTTGAAAATGATCAACTGGACGAAGCACGCTTGACACGTTGGCAAAAGCTGCTGGCGGAAGACAGGTTCAACACTTCCAGCCTTGCCGAGCGTAAGGCAAAGGACAAGGCATTGGGCAAACTCATCCGCCAGATCAACAAAAGCAAGAGCCAGCGGTAGGGAGACATCACATGTCCAAAGCCAATACGCAGCGGGTACTGAAGGACCTCAATGCTTTGCGCCAGTTCGGTGCTTATAAATCCGGCGTGCACCGTCCCACTCTCAGCCCCCAGGACATGAAAGCCCGACAATGGCTGGAAGTGCGCCTAAAGGAAATCGGGCATGATGTCTGTATTGACGGGGTAGCCAATGTTGTTGGCCAGGCTCCTGGTTCCGGACCACATGTTTTGTGCGGAAGCCATCTTGAGAGCCAGAACCATGCCGGCTGGCTCGACGGTGCACTCGGTGTGATTTATGCGTTGGAGGCAGCCCGCGTGGTTGCCGAACAGCATGGGTCGTCCGGACTTGGTGTTGATGTCATCGCATTCAGCGACGAAGAAGGGCATTTTTCTGGCAATTTTTCGTTTTTGGGCAGCCAGTCTTTCATTGGAGACATGAGCGATGATCTGCTGGATGCCTCGAAAGACAGGAGCGGACGCGGATCACTTCGCCAAATGCTGGCCAGTGCAGGACTGCAGGGGCGGGCCCTTAAAACGGCTGACAAATCACGCTACCGCGCTTTTTTGGAAGCCCATATCGAACAGGGAAATCGTCTGGAAAGCGAAGGCCTCAAAATCGGCATTGTAACCTCAATTGTTGCCATCTGGCAGTACCGGATAATATTTGAGGGCATGCAAAACCATGCCGGAACCACAACTATGGCCACACGTCGTGATGCCGGCAAGGCGTTAATGCAACTCTGGACCAAAATTGAAGAGGATTTCCCGCAGGTTTGTGGCCCGGATTCGGTTTGGACTGTCGGTCGGGTGGAACTTGAACCGGGTCAACCGAGCATTATTCCCGGAGCGGCAGAAATGACTTTTCAGTTTCGTGATGCCGACCGGGCCACGCTGGAACGCATGCAATCGAAACTACAGGAGCTCGTATATGTGATTGATGCCAGCGGTCCCTGTTCGGCTCGTCTTGAAATCGTTGCAAGATCAGAGCCCGCATTGATGGCAGATGCGCCGCAACAGGCCCTTGAGGGAGCCGCCCTCCGGTATGCACCTGACCAGTTCAGGTTCATGGCCAGCGGCGCAGGACACGACGCGCAAGTTATTGCTCCCCACATCCCTTCTGCAATGATGTTTGTTCCCTCGATTGGTGGCATCAGCCATCACTGGACTGAGAATACATCTGACGAAGACATCGCTGTTGGCGCCGAAGTCTATGTGGATGCGGTGCTGCGTCTGTTGAACGTGTGAACGCTAAACCGCCTTTGCTTCGCAACTCTCACTTATATCTGTTCCTCAAGCCGGTCTGTCGCCGGTGGTGGAGTGCGTGAAAGGGCAGAGATTTCACTGCGCAACTCGACGGTCATATCGATCTCAATTGAGTTCAGTGACGGCTCAAGCTGCTCCAGGTTTCTGGCACCTATAATGGGACAGGTTATGGCTGGATGAGCCGAAGCCCAAGCCACCGCCAGAGAGACCGGGTGAAAATTTCTGTCCTTGGCAAATTGAGTAAACCGTCCTGCGGTTTCATAAACCCAGTCTTCGCTGTAGCGCTTTGAATATTCATCATTGGTCATTATTCGCCCGGTATCCGGGCGGGCATTGGTATCATATTTTCCACTTAACAACCCGCCACCAACGGTTGAATAGGGGATGACGCCGAGATTTTCAGCTTGTGCCAGCGGCAGGATTTCAGTCTCTGCCTGTCGCTTGACCAGAGAATACATGGGCTGAACGACATCAAAACCCGGCCATGCGTTTTTGGCACTGATACCCAGCCCCTTGGCAATCTGCCAGGCCGCATAATTGCTTGCGCCCAGATAAAGCACCTTGCCATCTGCAACAGCTTTTTCCAAGGCACGCATTGTTTCTTCAAGCGGAACAATGGGGTCCCAACGATGCATGAACAGAATATCGATGCGGTCGGTCCCCAAACGGCTCAGACTGGCATCAATTGCGCTTTGGATATGCCTGCGATTGGCTCCACCGGAATTGACATCCTCCGACATGGAGCCAAAGCATTTCGTCGTGATCACCAGGTCGTCGCGATCCTGTTTAATCAGCTTGCCCAGAATCGTCTCTGCAGCTCCGCGCGAATAGACATCCGCACAATCGAAAAAATTGATGCCGCGTTCCCTGCAGGCTTCAAACATGCGTTGGGACTCCGCCTCATTCGCATCGCCGCCAAAGGACATGGTTCCAAAACACAATTGCGAGACTTTTAGTCCGGTATTGCCCAATTGTTTGTAATTCATCGATATGGGTGCTCCGAATTTTAAGAACGCAAACTCTGACATGGTTTTTCATCTGGGTCATCACTCGTCACAGATTTGCACCGGTTCATGAACTGCCAACGCGATCGGTGACAATTCTGTTTCCAATTGGGTGGGATAGGTTCTAGCATGATGATGTCACCCATCCACCGCAGATTGTGTTTGGCCAATTTTCGGCCTTGCATCTTACTCGATGACTTGTCGCTAAAGGATTACGGACACAGATGATTGGCCACCTCGCCAGCCGGATCGGCATTGCCGGTCTGTGGGCTCGTCAGTCCACCATCATGCGCGGCATTGTCCTCATGTGCCTGTCTACGATTGCATTTGCATTCATGCATGCCTTGGTGCGTCACTTATCTGCAGAACTGCCAGTTTTTCAGATTGCCTTTTTTCGCAACTTGTTTGGCCTGATCGTCCTGCTGCCGCTTATTGTGAGATCGAATTTTGAACTGTTTCGCAGCAATCGGATCGGGCTTCACGCATTGCGCGGTGTAATCAATATTGGTGCCATGTTGATGTTTTTCATGGCCCTGTCGATGACTCCCCTAGCCAAGGTGACAGCCCTCAGCTTTACAGCTCCAATCTTCATGGCTGTGCTCAGTGTGCTTGTACTTGGTGAACGATTCCGCGTCCACCGATGGCTGGCCATTGTGTTCGGATTCATCGGAATGATGATCATATTGCGTCCCGGGATGGTTGCCCTGGATACGGGAGCGCTGCTTGTGTTGGGATCTGCTGGCCTTTGGGCCGTTGCCATGCTGTTAATCAAGGTTTTATCGCGAACCGATTCCAGTGTGACCATTGTTGCCTGGATGGGCATATTCCTTTGCCTGTTCTCGATTGGCCCGGCGCTGTGGGTCTGGCAACCGGTGAACGGCACTCAGATTGTCTGGCTGATGCTGGTTGGTCTGTTTGGTACCATCGCCCAGGTTACCCTGAGCCAGTCTTTAAAGGAAACAGATCCGACAGCAGTCATGCCCTTTGATTTTTTGAAACTTGTATGGACCGCATTGCTCGGCGTTTGGTTCTTTGCCGAGATTCCCGACCTTTATACTTGGATTGGTGCCGCTGTTATTTTCGGGTCCGGCATGTATATTGCGCGACGCGAGCATCAGACAGCGCAGAAATCGATCCAACGCGGACAGTCGGAACACCGATGAAATTAAAGCCGAAAATTATTGTCGCCGGGTACGGAAGCTGGCAGGCCGCAGAGCTCAACCCGTGCGCCCAGATCGTGCAACAACTTAAATCTGAAGTCTGGGGAAATTGCGATCTCTTGGCGCTGGAATTCGATGTGGTTTCAGGCACACTTGAGCACCGCATTGAAAAATTACTGCTAGAGGAAAGGCCCCACGCATGGCTTGGTTTGGGTATCAATTCCGGCCCCGCTTCAAGCGTTGTTCGAGCCGAGAAAATCGGCATCAACTATCTGCATTTCGGTGTCCCTGACAACAACGGCGCGCAACCAGATATGCGCCCAATTGTTGGCAGTGGTCCGGTCGCCTATGCTGCCGATTACCCCTATGAGGCCTGTGTTGAAGAAATGAAACGTCAGGGCATTCCTGCTGCTATTTCGCTTCATGCAGGTGCCCATATGTGCAATCAGATGATCTATTTGACCCGCCATCTGGTGGAGAAACACAAACTTCAAACTGTCAGTGGTTTTTTGCATATGCCGCGTTCAACCGATTCCGTCGCACGGATGAAATGGCCGCAGGATTGTCACCCAACACTTGGGCTGGAAGTGCCATCTCTCGCTCTCGACATGATGATCGAGGCGACAAGGATTGCGATCAACTCGGCCTGCGGCGGCAAGACGGACGGTTAAAGCCCAACCCTAGGTTGAATGCATCTGTTTACTATCGTCGGGTGCCTCGGTGCGATCAGTCAGGCCATAAGTACGCAAAGTCTGGCAAACTGTCAGACGGTATTCGTCAAACAGCCCTGCCCGCCCTTCGGTTTGCGCTTTGCGGTGGGCGATGAGATTTCTCCAATCCTGTACAGCCTGCTCATCGCGAAAAAATGAGAGGGAGAGCAATTTGTCCGGGTCAACCAGGCTTTGAAATCGCTCAACTGAAATGAATCCGTCCACCTGTTGCAAGAGCGGGCGCATTTCGGCTGCGATATTCAGATAATCCTGTTTGCGACCATTGGCTGGGTGAACTTCAAAAATGACGGCTATCATCGTAGCTCCGATTTAATCCTGTTTGGTGTGCCAGCATTTCCAATTGAAGGTCCTGATGCAACAGCCGAACGCTCTATTTTTGCTTGCTTCTCCAGCATGGTCCCCAAATGGACAGAATAAACATTTTCATATTGTGAATATTGAAAATCTGGTTTTACACTGTGGCCGTTTACCCATTGCCGCCGGAAACTGGCCCGAATGCAAGCAGATGTCGAAGGAAAGTCTATTCTCATTACAGGTGCTACTCAGGGCATTGGCCGCGCCATTGCGCTGGAATGTGCCGCCAGTGGTGCTGAGCAGATTGTAATCTCCGGGCTCGATAAACATGACGGTGGCGAAGTCGCAGCGGTTATCCAGCCCTTTGGATGCACGACGCATGTAATCGTGCAAGACCTGTCCCAGCCTGGTTCTGCAGATCTGCTGTTCAACAAGGCGCTAAAGGCCATGGGACGTGTAGATGCGCTGGTCAACGCCGCGGGTCTGACCAACAGGGCATCGGCGCTCGGTGCGAGCCGCGACGACTGGGCTCTTTTGTTTCAGATCAACGCACAGGAACCGTTCTTTCTCATTCAGAATTTTTTGCGCGCGCGGATAGAAGCCAATCTGCCCGGTCAGGTCGTCAATATTCTGTCAATGAACGCCCATCTTGGCTCTGCCGACCTCACAATCTATGCAGCCACAAAGGCCGCCCTTGCACTGATTACAAGGAATATCGCCCACCACCACCGTTTCGACCGGATCAGGTTGAACGGTATTAATGTGGGTTGGGCCGACACGCCCGGCGAACGTCATATGCAAGCCAATATCCTTGGTCAGGGCGAAGACTGGATCAAAGACGTGGAGGCGGCACAGCCTTTTGGACGACTGGTCAAGCCCGATGATGTGGCCCGGCTCGCCGTTTATCTATTGAGCGACGCGTCCGCCCCCATGACAGGGTCCATCATCGACCAGGAACAGTGGGTGAGCGGAGGACCATGATGAGCGAAAACTATGAAGACTTTGCCAGTTTTGTAGAAGCCCTGACAGCACGCAAGGGCACATTGTCCAAGCGGCTGAAGCAGGTCGCGCAGTATTTCCTCAATAACCCGGATGACGTTGCCATCTACAATATTGTCGAGCTGGCCAAGCTTGCAGATGTGCCCACCGCCACACTGACGCGCTTTTCCAAGGAAATGGGGTTTTCGGGATTTTCCTCCATGCAAAATCTGTTCCGGCAACGTCTTGTTGGCCCGCGCATGACCTATGCAGACCGGATCGCGGCAATCAACTCTTCTGCCAAAATCGGGACGGATGGCGAGCTGGACCTGGAACAGCCGGGGCGGATGTTCGACACATTCATAGGCACGGCCATGGATTCCCTTTTGCGGGTGCGAGATGATGTCAGCGATGACTCGCTTGTAGATTTCATTGCCGACCTGTCGGCCGGAGATGCCATCCATATCGCCGCAGCACGTGGTGCCTACAGCATTGGGGCTTTCATGTATTACGGTCTTTCAACCATCGGCAAACCGGCGCACCTGCTTGACAATGTCGGAGCCATGCGAGCCGAACAGCTCAACAGCGTCGGTAAAAATGACATTGTTCTGGTCCTGACTTTTGGAGACTACACGTCTGAAACTGTGGAAATTGCCAAGAAGGCAGCAGAAACTAACCGCAAGGTTTTGGCCATTACGGATAATGAACTCAGTCCGGTCACCGGATTTGCCGAAGCGTCCCTTTTCGTCAAGGAAGCCCAGCTGGGGCACTTTCGCTCACAGGTACCGACGCTCGTGCTTTGTCAAACTCTCATCGTAGGGGTCAGTCGACAGATGATCGGGGATCAGACTTGAACCAACGATGTATGTATATTTTCAAATTAGTTGAAATGAAAATATACTTGCAAACCGGATTTCCTCGTGGAATAGTTTGTCGTGGGAGGAACTCTTGGCGGAACAAGCATCAGGAATAGCAGACTTTTCGAATTGTACTGTGCTCGTGATTGGAGCCAGTCGGGGCGGAATTGGTGCTGCGATTGCCGCTGCATTTCAAAACGCCGGTGCGAGTGTCACGATTACAGGCATCGAAGACCAACCTGCCGAGGCAGACCGTGACCACTACAATTATCGCAAGATCGACGTGACAAGTGACTCTGACATCGCGGGTCTCGTAGATAAATTCGAACGGCTAGACGTGTTGGTCAATTGTGCAGCAATCACCTCCAGGGGTGAGGAAATGTCACCTGAATTTTTTGCCAAAGTCGTCGATATCAATCTGGCTGGAACGTTCAAAGTATGCCTGGCATTTCTGGACCAACTAAAAGCCTCTCGAGGCAGCATCATCAATATTTCGTCCATGTATGCGGGTTTTGGCAGCCCGCAAAACCCGGCCTATGGCGCTTCGAAGGCTGCGGTTACGCAACTAACCAAATCGCTGGCGATTGCCTGGGCGGAACATGGAATAAGGGTTAACGCGATTGCACCGGGGTTCATAGTCACTGAGCAATCAGCCAAAAGCCGAACTAATCCAGTTCATGTAGAATCGGTCAATTCAAGAACACCCATGAAGCGTTGGGGAGAACCTGCCGATATTGCAGGACCAGCCCTGTTTCTGGCTTCACCCGCAGCGGGGTTCATGACCGGAACTTGTCTCAATGTTGACGGGGGCTATTCAATTGCGTGAGAGTGTTGGTCTCTCAAAGTGGTTCATAGGGTGTCGGGAAGGGTCAATTTGTGAGTAAGAGAGTCTCAATCGGCGCTGCCGTCATAGGTACAGGGTTTATTGGAACCGTTCATACGCAAGCTCTGCGTCGCCTTGGTATTGACGTCATCGGGGTTTTGGGATCTGGCGCTGAACGGGGAGCTGAAGCCGCCCGCGCTATTGGTGTTCCCAGGGCCTATGCTGATATTGACGAATTGCTCAATGATCCGCAGGTGCAGGTCGTACACGTCACTTCTCCGAACCAGTTTCACCACCAACAAGTTAAGCAGATACTGGCCGCCGGGCGCCATGTAGTGTGCGAAAAACCTTTGACTATGACCTCAGAGGAATCTGCCGAACTCGCTGATCTCGCCTCCAACAGCAGTCTGGTCACTGCAGTCAATTACAACATTCGCTTCTATCCATTGAACCAACATGCACGCCAGATGGTACAGGACGGTGAGCTTGGTGACATCCGTCTGATCACCGGTCATTACATGCAGGACTGGCTGCTCTACGACACAGACTGGAACTGGAGGCTGGAAGCCGAAAAGGGTGGAGCGCTACGTGCTGTTGGTGATATCGGCACCCATTGGATTGATCTGACGAGTTTCATCACCGGGCTGAAAGTCACTTCCGTGATGGCCGAATTGTCCACTTTTCTGAAAACCCGCCAACAGCCGGTTGGTCCGGTGGAAACCTTTTCACAGGCAAGTGAAGGAAAGACCGTGCCAACGGAGATAACAACCGATGATGCGGCCCTGATATTGCTGCGCTATGACAATGGGGCCCGCGGCTCAGTGGTGATTTCCCAGGTCAGCCCCGGACGAAAAAATTCTATCAATTGGGAGGTTGATGGATCGCACTCAAGCGCCGCCTGGGATTCTGAGAAACCCGACCATCTATGGATTGGCCATCGCAATCAGCCCAACCAAATCCTACAACGCGATGCTACCCTGATGAATGCCAGAGGTGGAGCAGCCGCGGCCCTTCCCGGTGGCCATGTAGAAGGATTTGCCGATTCCTTTTTTGCCCTGTTTCGCGAGATATACAAAGACATTGAGCAGGGCGGAGTATCGCCAGATGCAGGATATACAAGTTTTGCGGATGGCCACTATGAAATGCTCGTCTGCGACGCAGTATTGCGCAGCGCCAAAGAAGGCCGGTGGGTGGACGTAGCCTCAAGAACCTGAACAGCTGAACGACAAGGACAACCGAATGCAACTAGGATTTCTGACAGCCCCTTTTCCAGACGCCTCTTTGAGCGAAGTGAGCCGTTGGGCTGCTGAAAACGAATTTACATCTTTGGAGGTGGCCTGCTGGCCAGTCACCAAGGGGCCAACCCGGCGTTATGCAGGAACTACCCATATTGATGTTGTGCAAACCGACAAGGCACGAGGTCAGGAGATCGTTGCCGAACTGGCAGAAAGCGGGGTGACGATTTCAGGTCTGGGGTATTACCCCAATCCGCTGCACCCGGATGCTGATCATCGCGAGATGGTAGCCAGCCACATCAAGGAAGTCATTTCTTGCGCATCCCGCATGGGTGTGCCCGTGGTTAACACATTTTGTGGCGGAAATGCTGAACTCACATTGGATGACAATTGGGAAAATGCGCTAAAGGTCTGGCCGGAGATTGTTGCCCACGCAAAGGACAGCGGGGTAAAACTGGCTTTTGAGAATTGCCCGATGATCTTCAGCAATGATGAATGGCCCGGCGGGCACAATATCGCCTATTCGCCTTATATCTGGCGGCGTATTCTGGAACAGTGGGGCGGCGATCTGGGTATGAATTTCGACCCCAGTCATCTCATTTGGCAGATGATTGATCAGGGACGTTTTATTCGCGAGTTTGGTGAGCATTTTGTGCATGTTCATGCCAAGGACCTGATGATCGACCACGATGGGCTTTATGAACGCGGCATCATGTCGGCTGGCATGGGCTGGCAGGTTCCGCGCCTGCCCGGCCTTGGCGATGTGGATTGGAAGATCTTTTTCGCGGGTCTGTATCGTGCCGGATATGATGGACCGGTCATTATCGAACACGAAGACCGAGATTTTGAGGGAACAGACGAGTTGGTCAAACGCGGTTTCCTACTCGCGCGGGATGTTCTGGCTCCCTACATCAAGTGATTGCACCTCAATCCGTGTGAAAGACGCAGAAATTCAACAAGGAGGAAGAAAGATGAAACAACACATTCTAGGCGGCGCATTACTTGGCGCAATGACCATGGCCATGATGGGCACGGCCATGGCTAAAGATTATACGATCGGCATTTCCAACACTGTGCAAGGCAACGGCTGGCGCGAGGAAATGGTCTGCTCGATGAAGGCGCAGGCGCTGGCCTCCGGCAAGGTCAAGGCGCTCAATATCGCTCACCGCAACACCGATGCTGCCGGTCAGATCGAAGACATCAACAACCTTATTCAAGCCGGCGTCGATGCGATTGTGCTGAACCCATCCAACCCCAAAGGCATCACTCCGGCCATCCAGGCCGCGACAGCCAAGGGCATTGTCGTGGTAGCCGTCGATCAAATGGTTGAAGAGCAGTCAGCCTATGTTCTTTCCAACAACCAGGAAGAGTATGCCTATCTGGGTGCAAAGTGGCTGTTTGAAGAGATCGGAGGCAAAGGGTCCGTTGTTTATATGCGCGGTGCGGCCGGTGCATCTGCCGATGATGATCGGGACAAGGGCTTCAAGCGTGCGCTTGCCGAATTCCCCGGCGTGTCTGTCGCCCATGAAGTCCATACTGGCTGGCAGCAAGACAAAGGCAAACAACAGATCCTTGACTACATCGCAACCGGCATCCCCTTTGATGGGGTATGGACATCTGGCATCGATAACGTGATCGTCGATGCATTTGTTGAATCCGGTACACCATTGGTGCCAATAGTCGGTGCCGACAATGCAGGTTTTGTAGGCCAGCTCAATGGTGTTGACGGCCTCAAGGGGGCGGCAGTCACCAATCCCGGCTCTGTCGGTGGCGCCGGTGTTGCGCTCGCAGTAAAAATTCTGGATGGCGAAAAACCTGCAGACCGAGTGGTCCTCGTGGACCCTGTTCTTTGGGAAAACGCGACTGACGCCGGTAAGGCAACACTGAAAGCTGCCGCTAATCCCTCGCTAGATCCCGAATGGCCGGTTTCAGTTTCCATCCCCGGATGGACTGACTATACGATGGACCAGATCATCGCCTGCAAAGGTCCGGGCGAATAAGGTTCGCTTTACTGATCAGGCCAATGCAAATTTGTGCTGGCCTGATCCCGCCTTCCCTGCATTGTCTATTGTTTGAGGACGTCACCTGAAATGGCCACCAGCCCGCTTCTGAGCGCCACAGGCGTGTCCAAATACTATGGAGCTGTCGCCGCATTGCGCGAGGCATCGCTCAAGGTCAGAAGCGGTGAAGTCATTGCCCTGATGGGGGCTAATGGAGCTGGGAAATCCACATTGGTCAAGATCCTGACCGGTGCAGTTCCTCCCAGTTCGGGAAAGATTTTGATAAGGGGTGAAGAACACCGGGTTCGCTCTCCCGCCGAAGCCCGCCACTCTGGTCTGGTACCAGTCTATCAGGAACCTTCACTGATCCCGGATTTAGACGTGCTGGACAATTTGCGACTGGGTGAGACGCCCATTGAGCCCTTTCTTCACTGGGTCAATGAACTGGGGATTCATGATCTCGATCTAAGCCAACTGGCGCGCAAACTCCCACTTGCCATCCAGCGGATTCTGGACCTTGCCCGGGCGCTGGCCAGCGAACCTGATGTTTTGATGCTTGATGAAATGACAGCCGCCCTTCCTACAAATCTGGTAGACAAGGTGCTGGAAGTTGTGCGCCAGCAAAAGCAGCTTGATCGCGCAGTCATCTACATATCCCACCGATTTCCTGAAATTGCTGCTGTTTGTGACCGCGCCACAGTCCTGCGCGATGGTGACACGGTTGGGGATGTGGCGATCGAAACCGGAATTGAGGACCACATCGTGGAACTGATGCTTGGCTCGGCTGTCAAGGCGGGAAGAAAAGTGAAAAGCTCCACTCTGTCACGGGAAACCGCCCGTGAAACCACGCCAAGACTGAGCGTGCGCAACATGAGTGCCGGCACCAAACTGAGCGACGTCTCATTCGATTTGTATCCCGGTGAAGTGCTCGGAGTGGCGGCTCTGGAAGGCCAGGGACAGGATGAGCTGTTCGAAGTCCTGGCAGGCTTTGCCAGATCCTCCGGCGGGTCAATCGAAGTCAATGGTACGCCAACCAGTTTCAACGACCCCGCCGAGGCAATTGCTGCAGGTCATGTCTATGTGCCCGGTGACAGGGCAGATGCGCTGCTCATGCAAAGGTCAGTCAGGGAAAACATTGCACTCCCCTTTCACACCAAACCGTCGTCCTGGGGCTTCATCAACATGAAGGATGAGCGTCGCAAGGTTGACGCCGCCATCCAACGCCTGCAAATCGACACAAGGGCACAGGGTGAAGCCCAGCGCCTTTCTGGTGGCAACCAACAGAAAGTGACCATAGCACGCTGGGTGGCCAATGATGTGCAAACGCTGCTGTGCTTTGATCCTACGCGTGGCATCGACATTCGAACCAAACGCGAAATCTATCCTTTGTTGCGCGAACTGGCTGAACAGGGGGCTTCCATTTTGCTCTATACGTCGGAACTGGAGGAAATTCAGCTGGCCTGCGACCGCGCCATTGTAATCTTCGGGGGGCGCGTAGTGGATGAACTCAGTGCGCAAGATGCCGATGAACCAGCGCTGATGCGGGCAGCATATGGCCTGACCAGCAAGGACAAATCAGTGTCCGATGCGGCACGGGCGTAGCCGGTCATGGCAAAACTGTTCCGCACTCATTATTGGAATATCGGCTTGGTCTCGATTTTCGTCTTGCTACTGGTCTTCACCAGGTTCATTCAACCAGATTACGGAGCATCGGGCTTTGAATCCCTGACACGCGCTGCATTGCCGTTCGCCTTTGCCACTGCGGCGCAGGCAATCGTGGTCATAGCGGGCGGGATTGATCTGTCAATCGCTTCGATGATGTCGGTGGCCAGTGTCACCGCTGCCGTAATGATGGATGGGGCGAGTGAGGAATACGCATTTTTTGTTGTGCCCTTTGTATTGATTGTCGGCCTTTCGATGGGAGCGATCAACGGCGCCCTGATTGTCTTTTCACGCGTGCCGGACATTGTTGTCACTCTTGCCATGTTGTTTGTTTGGGAAGGCGTTGCGCTGATCATTCTTCATGCGCCCGGCGGTGGCGCGGCAGAATGGCTGAAGTCCATGATCGTCGGGCCGGTATCCCTGCCCTTTCTGCCAGGTTCCCTCACCCGGTGGATTCCCAATGCCCTTGTGATACTCGTGCTGTCACTCGGCGTTATCTGGATACCTTTTCGGCGCTCCCGCTTTGGCCTGTCCGTCTATGCGATCGGTTCATCTAGTCTGGCGGCATTCCGCTCAGGTGTAGCTGTCAACCGCACCAAGATAGCCGCCTATTCCATGGCCGGATTGTTTGCCGCAATGGGAGGGCTGGCGCTGACCGCCAGCACTGGAATAGGTGCCCCGATCCCCGGCCCTTATTTGCTGGCCAGTGTGGCAGCGGTGGTGTTGGGTGGTGTAACCTTGGGTGGTGGTGTTGGTGGGTTGTTAGGCCCGATCATCGCCGTATTCATTTTGCGGCTGGTTCGCACGGATCTGACGCTGATGTCGGTCGATCCCAATATCACAACCATCGTGGAAGGCACGATCATGGTCGTCGTTGTAATGGCTGGAGGCCTGTTGGCGGTGAGGGCAGCGAGAAAATGAGCATGCAAGCCCAAACAGAACCCGGATTTGGAACACGATTGCGGCGGATAATACGCGATCACCCAATTCTGCCCCTGATCATATTGCTGATAGCGTTAGTCGTGGTTCTGGAATTCATGCGTCCGGGCATCGTCAACGAACGTTGGATGGCCAATACGGTGAAATTTGCCGTTCCCCTTGCCATGCTCGCTGCGTGTCAGACGCTGACCATGCTGACTGGTGGCATCGATTTGTCGGTGGGCACTGCCGCCACTGTAAGCGCGTTTGTGGCAGCGACGCAATTATCCTCACTTGGACCAACGGGAGCCATTCTGGTGGCCCTGATCCCGCCCATCCTGATCGGCATTGCCAATGGTATTGGTGTCGGTCTGTTCAGGGTGCATCCACTCATCATGACCCTTGGAACCGGTCTGATCGGAACTGGCTGCCTGCAGGTCTATCAACGCACTGTCATTGCTTCGGGCTCGTCTGTGCCGGAGTTTCTGGCTTGGCTCGGGACCGGGTTGACTTTCGGCATTCCTAATTCCCTGCTCCTATTTGTTCCAATGGCGGCATTGATCATTGTCGGCCTGCGGCGCACCGGTTTCGGGCGACTGCTCTATGCGGTGGGTGAAAACGAAAATGCCGCAAGGCTGGCAGGCGTGCGCACATGGCAGGTCCTGATCGCACTCTATGCCCTGTCGGGCTTGATTGCCGGCATCACCGGTCTGCTTTATCTTGGGCTGATCAAGGCCCCCTCCCTATCGTTGGTGGAGCCGCGCGTTTTGCCTTCGGTGGCGGCAGCTGTGATTGGAGGAACATCGATATTTGGTGGGCGCGGAACCTATTCGGGAACCATAGTCGGTGCCCTCATCCTGACGGTTCTGGCCACCATGCTGACCATCATGCAAATCCCTGAGGGTAGCAGACGCATCGTGTTCGGACTGATCATACTTGGTGTTACCGCCGTCTATGTTCGCATTACCGAAGAGCGTTAAAGCCCAAAGTGTGCGCCGTGGAACGGCAGGGTCTCGGTTGCACCGCTGACGTCTTCAATCACGATATTGTCCGCAGACATGCGGATATCTGAAATCTGGCTCCAACCCTGCGGTGCGGGTATGGCTCCAAACCCGTATCTGATGTCGGTGCTGCCCTGTTGCAACAAGTTCAAGCCACAGGCGAGACCATCTGAGCCTTTGTCCGGTGCACTGGCGAAGCCGCCTGAGCGGTGGCAGGACGTGGCTGCCTCTTCGATGCCAAGTACGCAATCATGTTTGCTGTCCCACGGCGAATAGTGGCGCCCGCCATTGCTCATCCAAAGCAGGGTCTGGGGCAAGATGTCCGGGTCCTTGATAGCAAAGAACAAAAACCCATCTCGGGATGCGAGAGCCGCTGACCATGCAAGTCGGCTGTTCGAGGACTCTAACAATACAGCAATATCTTCATGTTCTCTGGCAAAGGGGTAATGACTTATGTCGACAGACTCGCCCCGACCGGTGGCCACATGCGTGATGCTGTCAAAGCGCTGCGGATAGCTTAGCAGGGATCCCCCACGCGAAGGGTCGGTTTCCAAAGGGACTTGCGGAGTTACACCAAAACTCTTTTGCGAAAAACTCAACCTCGCTCCGCCGGGCACACGGATCATGGCATGATGGGCTATTGGTATGTGGCCATCTCCTCCTGTAAATTGATGGTTTTGGTACAGGAAGGGATGTCCCTCCTTAAGGGTAAGCGTCTTGGTTACTTTTGCCCCCTGAACCAATTGGTCCAGTTCATAGCTTCTGGAAGTGGAGTTGGAATTGCCCGATGTACGCAGCTCAACAGGATTCCAAAGCCCGTTAGCCGTCCAGCCATGAATTGGCGAATCCGGATTGGCACCGAATGGTGCACAGAAGAAGTCTCCTTCCAGCTGTCGTTCTACAAGGCTGACCTGTGAAGGAAGTTGATCCGGACCGTCCACCCAAAATGCCTTGTGAAGAGGGTGCAGGACACGTTCGGACGATGTAGAGATCTCCAAGTTGGAGATATTGCCGCCGTTACGATTAAAATCAAATCGAAGACCCGCAACCGAAAGCCTGTCCGAAATCCTTGTCATACTTCCCCGCTTCAATTTTCCGCTGTTTCCGAAATAACGGGTAACTTCTGATCTGTCGAACAAATCTCCCAAAAAACAGACCTGTATCACTTGACGAAACCGGCTTCACGGTTCCACCATTTTAAGGTCGTTGAACAATGTCTGGCCTGTGCCAGATAAATGGAGGATCAGTTGACGCCAACCGCAAGAGACTACAGTCTCATCGGAAGGGACAGCACCCTTGCAGAAAAAAACGGGCTGGCCTCTGCGCAATGGTATTCCGTGGCTATTGATAGAAAACAACTCAAGGCGTTGATGCGGAGGTCGGACGGACCAGCTATACGGGATACGCTGATCTGGATATCCGCCCTGATCCTGTCCGGTGCCGGTGGCATCTACTTCTGGGGCACATGGTGGTGTATTCCATTCTTTCTGGTTTACGGCGTGCTCTATGGCTCGTCCTCCGACAGCAGATGGCATGAGGCTGGGCATGGCACAGCCTTCAAGACTTTCTGGATGAACGATGTTTTGTACTATATCGCCAGTTTCATGATCCTGCGCGAACCGACAGTTTGGCGGTGGAGCCATACGCGTCATCACACTGATACGATTATTGTGGGTCGCGACCCCGAAATTGCTGCCCCACGTCCACCGGACATCAAGACGATGTTGCTGAACATATTTGCACTTGCGAGTTCCTGGAAAACGCTGAAAAGCCTTATCCTTCATGCGACCGGGAAACTGACGGCAGAGGAAGCCTCCTTCATTCCCGAGGTGGAACATGCAAAGGTCTATTGCATTGCCCGCATCTATTTACTCATTCTGGCTTGCATTGCTCTGGCGTGTGTCGCTTTCAATTCCATATTGCCGGCCATGTTGGTTGGTCTTCCCACAATCTATGGAGGCTTCATGACCATCTATTTTGGCCTCACCCAACATGCTGGACTGGCTGAAGATGTTCTCGACCACCGTCTCAACAGTCGCACAATCTACATGAACCCGCTGTTTCGGTTTTTGTACTGGAATATGAACTATCATATCGAACATCACATGTTTCCCATGGTGCCCTACCACGCTCTGCCGAAACTGCATGAAGCCATCAAACATGATTGCCCACCCCCTTATGCGAGCAGCATCGCAGCCTATCGGGAAATCATACCGACACTATTGCGACAGGTTCGCGAGCCAGAATTCCATATCAAGCGAAAACTGCCAGGCGACGGGACACCGGTGCCTTATAATCCAGGTGCCGAATTCAAGACTGCTTAAACATTAGGACAGTGAGCCATGAGCAATAGCGGCGGTAACGACCAATGGGTGGATGCCTGTAGTGTCGATGATATTGAAGAAGAGGACGTCATTGGCTTCAAACATGGTGACCACCGATACGCCATATATCGCACCGATGATGATCTGTATTTTGCGACAGATGGTCTGTGCACCCACGAGCAGATTCCACTCTATAATGGCCTCGTCATGGACAACATCATTGAATGTCCAAAACATAATGGCCGGTTCAACTTCAAAACCGGTGAGGCCAGGGGTGCTCCGGTTTGTGAAAATCTCAAGACATATGAAACGCAGGTATCAGATGGGCGGGTGTTGCTGAAAATCGGCCCAGGCGGAGATTGATGGGCAAATCCTGATTATCGGACAAGGTGGAGGAAAAACAAATGGCCAAATGGCGCGTCGCCGGAATCAGCTTTGATCACATGCATATGGGTGACCTGTTACGTCTCACCCATGATCATCCCAATGCTGAAATTGTTGGCATATTCGACCCCTCACGGGAGAAAATGGCGCAGGCAATCAAGGATTTCAACATTTCTGACAGTGCCGTTTATACAGATCTGCAAACTTGTTTGCAGGACTCCAAGCCGGATTTGGCTTTGCTTTGTTCAGCAACGGCAGATCATGGTGACCATGCCGAAATACTGGCCAGTTACGGATTGCACATTCATGTGGAAAAGCCATTTGCTGATTCCGTCGAGGATGCCCGCCGCATGATTAAGGCCATGGAGGGTAGCGGGAAGCTTCTTGCCATCAACTGGCCACTGGCTTGGTATCCGAGCCATAACACCTGCAAGCGCCTGCTCGAAGAAGGTGCGATCGGCCAGATCACCGAGATTCATTTTTATGATGGCAATCGCGGACCACTCTATCATCTGGCTGACAAGGTGGAGGTCACCCCAGAGGAGGTAGAGCGTCAGAAACCAGACTCATGGTGGTACAAGAAAGCCTCCGGCGGCGGCAGCTTACTGGACTATCTTGGCTATGGGGCCACGCTCGGCACTTGGTTCATGAACGGGGAAGCCCCGTTGGAAGTGACCAGCGTAATTGACCAAACACCCGATATTGAGGTCGATCAGCATTCCATTACCATCTGTCGATATGCCCGAGGCCTATCAAAAATGGAAACGCGCTGGGGCACATTTACCGATCCTTGGACCACCCAGCCGCAACCCAAATGCGGTTTTGTGGTAGTGGGAACGGACGGGACAATCTCAAGCTACGACTATGATGACTATGTAACCATACAGACACGCGCAATCCCCGAGCAAACAAGGGTAACTGTTGACACACTGCCGGACGGGCAAACAAATTCCATTGAATACATGCTGAAGTGCATGGAGACCGATGCGCCCATTGAAGGGCCCTTGTCCCCCGAACTATGCCTGACCGCCCAGCGTATTGTCGATACAGCGGCAAAATCCGCCCAACAGAAAAAAACTCTGGATCTGGTTCCATGAATTCCCGCAAGGACGAGGAACTTCCGGATCAGCCCAGCTATGCCCTGCAAACAGCGGCTACAGCCATGATGGAGGCACCTGACCTGCCCTATCGGCCGCCAGTTCCAAAATCCTATTCTCCCCGTATCGCACTGATCGGTGCAGGCGCCATCGCGCCGGCCCACCTGGATGCCTATCGGACGGCCGGTTTCGATCTTGCTGCGATTTGCAATCCCACCATCTCAAAAGCAGAATCCTTGCGTGATGAGTTTTTCCCACACGCGCTCGCAACGAATGATTTCGACATGCTGCTGAATGACAGCACAATTGAAGTGTTCGACATCACACCCCATCCGCAACAACGTATTGAGCTTGTCGAAAATGCCGTGCGTTCGGGCAAACATGTGTTATCCCAAAAGCCGTTTGCTGAAGACATGGACACTGCAGAACGGCTGGTAGCCATTGCCAAGGAGTGCGGGGTCCAACTGGCCGTCAATCAAAATGGCCGTTGGTCGCCCCATATGGCCTATATGCGCGAGGCAGTGCAATCAGGCCTGATTGGTGATCTGGTCAGCTGCCACACGGCGGTACACTGGGATCATTCGTGGATTAAGGGCACGCCATTTGATGCCATGGATGATTTGATCCTTTTTGATTTTGCCATCCACTGGTTTGATTTTTTGTCCAGCCTGGCCGGAGACAGATTGCGAACTGTCCATGCCATGAGTGTTGTGGCACCCAACCAAAAGGCACGGCCGCCATTGTTGGCTCAGGCCCTCGTTGGTCTCGATAACGGGCAAGCATCCCTCATCTTTGATGCAGCTACGCTGTATGGACACCGGGACACGACCTTTATCAGTGGCACGCTTGGAAGCCTTTCCAGCAGTGGTCCCGACCTTGGACAACAGCAGGTGAGGCTTTGTACTGCGCAGGGAACAACCCAGCCGAACTTGCAGGGCACATGGTTCAATGACGGGTTTCGCGGAGCGATGGGAGAATTGCTCTGCGCAGTGGAAGAAGACCGCGAACCACTCCACAGCGCTGCCGGTAACCTGAAAAGTCTGCAACTGACATTTGCAGCTCTGTCATCGGCGCGATCCGGTCTGCCGGTGAATATTGGCAGCGTGCGACGGCGAACGGCTTGAACGCCGGGTCGTTCAACCTTGCGTCACTATAGTTTTTGCGATTGCATGGTTTGCGCCCGCGTCAACATTTTGCGTGAGCAGTGATGATACACAAGCAGCAGTGATAAAGATTGCTGCTCGAGCCAGCTGGGAATATCTGGAAGCCATCATAATTTCCTCAATGTGTAAGAGGTTGAAATCATGATCACAAATTGAATTGGTTGGGTTTCAGATCGATGTCGCTGTTTGGCTATCGTGTTTCACTTCTGTATCATTCGCGCCAAATCCTAAAATTGCCCCTTCATTGAGGCTTCGGGAAAACATGTGGCTTTCAAACCTTTGGATTCTTGCCAACGGCCGATGGAACGCCGGGTTTTGTAGCCTGGTAAACCGTCGACACCACCAACATCGTGGCCCAGTTCTACCAGTCCCCGTTGAATATCAGCTACATCCGACCTGTACAGGCCTCCAACCTTGCCCCAGCGCCCGGAAAAATCACCGACTCCATATTGAATCCGATCTCCCACATGGCCAACGAAGAGGGCATAGAGGTCGCTCGTATTATAATCTTTCAACACGTAGAAATTCGGTGTGACGATAAATGCCGGGCCATTGCGACCTGCAGGCATCATCAAATATCCAACACCATTCTGTTCTGATTTCGGGAATGGACGGCCCGATACGCGGGTTATACCCAAGGCTTCCCAATTTCGGACTGACTTTCCCTGATCAGGGCCTTCAAGCCCGCAGGACACATTGCCGGGGACTTTGACCTCAAATCCCCAGTCACGCCCCGCCACCCAATCATGTTTGCGTAGATAATTACCAATGGAGGCTATCGTATCCTGTGGTGAACGCCAGATATCAGCACGACCATCTCCATTACCGTCTGCTGCATATTGCAGGAAGCTGGAGGGCATGAATTGGGGCTGTCCAAGCGCTCCGGCCCAGCTGCTTTTCATGAGGTCTTCAGGAACGTCCCCTCTTTGGGCAATAACGAGGGCGGCAATAAGCTCTCCCGTAAAATACTTCGAGCGCGAACTCATAAAGCCTTTTGTCCCCAGAACCTGAAACACATTGTAGGGAATTTTGGCCCGCCCATAGCCGCTTTCGCGCCCCCAGATGGCGAGGATAATTCGGCCGGGAACACCGGTCTTGCGCTCCACTGCGGCCAGCGTGTCGGAATAGCGTTTTGCCATTACCCGCCCGGTGGCCGTTGCGCTGTTGACCGTTCCACGAGCGAAATAGCGCCCGGGGGACCCAAATTCCGACTGTCTTTGACGTTTGGGTGTCTTGCGACGGGTGCCCGGTGGAGTGAGGTCGGGAAGTTTCCAATTCAGTTTAACTCCTGAAAACGCGGCGTTGAATGTGCTGCGGGAAACACCTTTGGCCTTGGCCCGCGGCCAGATTGTTTGCTTCAGCCATTTATTAAACTGCCGCTCAACCGCTGCCTTGTCGACGCCACTGGCCGGACCGGATGCGCCGCTGACCAAGCCAGTCGCCATCATCCCAATCAGACAAAATGGATACAGATTTCGAGTTCGCATTGCCCAGATCACCAGCGCTGCCTCCATGAACTGTGCTGATTCTTTATGTGTCCATCATTGCCAAGCAGTAAAGCCTGTCAAATCAAGACAGCCCACCTTGCCTAAACCAGCCTGACGCTGCTAGGCAGCGGAACATGTTGACATCGCTAACACAGAGCTGATTCTTAAGCTCAATAAGCGAGATCCGGCAACAGAAGGACAGCACATGAAGCGTTCCCAGATTAATGAAATCATCCGTCAGGGCGATGAGTATATTCGATCCTTTGGCTTCCTCCTGCCACCTTTCGCCTATTGGTCTCCTGATGAGATGCAGCAACGTCGCAAAGATATTTCTGGCATCGTTGATGCGCGGTTGGGTTGGGACATCACGGATTATGGGCAAGGTGATTTTAAAAATCTTGGCCTGTTCCTGTTCACAGTGCGCAATGGTGATCTTGCCGATCTGCAACACGGTGGAGGCATGTGCTATGCGGAAAAAATCATGATTTCGCGGCATGATCAGGTATCCCCCATGCATCGCCATGTGATCAAGGCTGAAGACATTATCAATCGCGGTGGCGCTCAGCTGGCACTGGAAATGTTTGAATCCGCGCCAGATGGGACGCTGGACCCCGATTCAGAGGTTGTCGTTGCTACCGATGGCATTCGCCGAGTTTTGAAACCGGGTGATATTCTCACCCTGAACCCGGGCGAGAGCGTAACCCTCATGCCCGGTAACTGGCACAAGTTCTGGGGCGAAGGAGGCGATGTACTGATCGGGGAAGTTTCAACGGTCAATAATGATCTGACCGACAATATATTCCGCGAAGAAATCGGTCGTTTTACCGATGTGGACGAGGATGAAGCTCCAATTCATCTTCTTGTCTCGGATTACAACAAATGGCTCCGATGACTACTGGACCTTTTTCGTTTCCGTCACCTTATTGATAAATTCTACCATGTGTTCAGACAGATAATCGAAAAACGGGTTCCAATGTTGCCGGAGCAGACTTTCCGGAGGCACCGACAAAACGCCTTTCTCACCGTGTAGGGCCACGCGCCCCAACCGCACTAATTTGGTCTTGACGCCTTGCTCGTCTCCCTCGCCATAAACTGGATCATGGGGTGCAAATGGGATGGCTATATGGGCAAGGGAATAGACATCATCTGGCCATACCTTGCTGAGAGCCTTTCTTGTGATCATGGCTTGGCCTTCCAGTTTGCTGCGCACCTCCACAGAACTTGAGCCGGGAGCAGTGTTGGTCACAACACGCACGGTATGGCTGGCAGTGTCGCCTGCAAACAGATCATCAATGCTGGGTGTATTCCTGAACAAACCAACCAGCTTGGCCCGACGATTCAGGTCGAACCAGACCAGTTCGTGTTGTCCTGGTTTGAGTATTTCAAACAGACCTGTGGACACAGCAGAGGCAGAAACGGTTGCATCCACAACAGACTGGTACGCAACAATGGGTGGCATTGCTCCGATCTCACCACTTTCAATAATCTGGTTGATCAATCGCCGATTTTCGACCGTGATCAGATAGGAAAGATCAGCCGCATTGATGGCGAAGGAATTGTATTTGTATGGATCGTATTCGGGCAAAACCGAACTCCAGGCCAATTTGTGTAGCCCAAGGGCTTCACCTATTAGGCCCTGCCACTTGGCCAGAAACGCTGCAGGTGTGATCTCGATTTCCGGTGAAAACAGGACAATCGCATCTGGTTTTGCGTCGCTTTTGTCGATGATGGCATTCATCGTATGGTTCAGCGCCAGCGCTGCGCCGTGAGAATAGCCAAGGACGATTACCGGTCTGTCTCCGGCAATCCGGGCTGCGTGATTCATTGCAATATCCACCGCGGCCGCCATATCCTGCCACGAACTATGAACAAGACCGGATGGTGCTGTTCCGTGACCGGGAACCCGCAGTCCCACAATATGCATGTCCTGCGCGTGCAGCACATCGGCAAGCGCACGCAACGAATAGGGGCTGTCTGACAGTCCATGCAACAACACAGCTACGGCAGAAGGTTGCTTAACCACTATTTCAAAAGTTCGGTTCCAGTTTTGGCTTTCTGAATTCGGGTCCGATCGGCTGCCGGCATTGTAGCGATTAAAAGGAAGCCTTTCTTCCGGGTCAATTTGGTCATAGACATCACTTTGCAGTTGGGAGAACAGCCCCTCTTCCAGCTTCAAATAGTCTGCAAAAGACCCAACTTCGCTTTCTTTTGTGAATTCCTGGTCCAGATGTTCTGTATGCCAAACACTGAGATCCTGCTTCAGGTTGAGCACATAAACTGCAACCACAAATACGGTGAATATACCGCCAAGTGCCGCAGCGGTCAGGTATTTTAACATCCATCGAATTGGCCGCCGCTTGGGGCGAGTTTTATGCTGGCTTGTCATTGTAGTTTTGCCCGGAATGTTTCAACCCATAACCTCCGGGCAGGCTATCACCAATTCCTCAAAATCAAACCACAAATCGAGTTCCACCTATAATTGGCTTAACCAGCCTGTGCGACATGTTCCGCAAAGCTTTCGAAGAATTTCTTCGATAATTTGTTGGCTGTGCTGGTGACCAGACGGCTGCCGAGTTGTGCAAGTTTACCACCAATATCGGCCTTTGCGGTGTAGCGCAGCAATGTTCCATCATCTCTTTCCTCAAGTTCAACATCGGCACCACCCTTGGCGAAACCCGCTACACCGCCGCTGCCCTCGCCAGAGAGCGAAAATCCATTGGGTGCGTTTGACGGATCCAATGTGACATTGCCCCCGAACTTCGCCCTGACCGGGCCCACCTTCAGTACCACTTTGGCTTCCAGTTCCGTGTCGCTGTGTTTGATCAATTCTTCGCAACCCGGGATACACTGTTTGAGGATTTCCGGGTCATTCAATGCGGCATAGACCACGTCGCGCGGGGCGTTGATGAAGATTTCGTCGTTCAGTTCCATTTGAGTATCCTTCGATGAGTCTGGGTTAAGGCCTGCACGAAATCGCTGTCAGGCCGGAATTTCAGTCTTTATGATTCAGTAGCCTTTGCTGACCACTTCGATGAAGAAGAACGATTTCCGACAGTATCGACAGAGCAATCTCTTCCGGGGTAATCGCCTTCAGGTCCAGTCCAGCAGGGGCTTTCAATAGTTCCAGTCGCGCAGGGTCCATACCCGCCGCACTCAGCTTTTTCGAAAGGCTGGCGGCCTTCTTTCGGCTTCCAACAAAAGACACATAATCGGCATCGACTTCCAAAGCTGAGCGCAGTGCTGCCTCGTCGCCCTTGCCCTGTGTTGCCACCACAACAAAACGCCAGGCTTTGCGCTCGCCTGGCATGTCAAATCCAGCCAGGCGCGTGTCAGCTTCAACAAACAGGCTCTGGTCACTTTCGGGTACGCCAATTGTTCTGGAATACCCAAGAGGTTTGGCGAGCGACGCGATGGCGATCGCTACCGGGCTGGACCCCAAAATAACCAATTCCGGGCGGGGAATAACCGGCTCAACGAATACATCCATCGTACCTTGGCTGGGGCACATATTGCGGGCAAAGCGAATGCCGTCGCGCTCCTCACCTGCCGATACGCCGCTGTCTTTCAAAAGATCCTCTGGCTGTACCGAGACCAGACGGGGTTCTCCATCGGAAATGGCTTCACGGGCAGCTTTCATGACTGCCGCACGGGCGCAGCCTCCACCAATCCATCCTTCCACTACGGTTCCATCTGCCTGAATGACAGCTTTGGCCCCCGCCTTGGCCGACGTGACCGAGACAGTGCGGATTACGGTTGCAACTACAAACGGCTGGCCTTGCGCCTTCAGACTGGCGACCAGATGATGAATATCTGTAGGTGCATTCACGGTCAAACCCTCGCCAAATGGGGTTCAAGAGCTGCAAGATCGTCCAGCGTGTTGGCGGCAGCGAAAATGTCCAGATGCGGAAGCGCTGCGGCCATGCCTTTGGCCACTGGCTGATAGTCTTTCCACCCTTTGAGAGGGTTGAGCCAGATAATTTTACATCCGCGCTTTTTCAGGCGCTGCAGGGCCGCACCAATCTTCTGTGGCGGGTCGGTGTCATATCCGTCGGACAGTATGATCACCACTGAGCGCCCATTGACCATGTTGGCCGCATATTGTCGGTTAAAAAGATCGAGATTGGAACCAATTTTGGTCCCGCCACCAAAGCCCTGGGCCATCATGGACAGGCGGTTTACGGCGCGAAACGTGTCACCGTCCCGAAGGGCGTCAGAAATCCGCACCAGTTGTGTGTGGAACAAATAGGCATCCGTGCGCTGATCGGCAGCAATCAACCCTTTGATAAATGCCAGGAATACACGGGCGTAGACGGTCATTGAGCCGGATACGTCCAGCAGTGCAACCAGATGCACGGGTCGTTCAGGTTTGCGGCGCTTGAAAAGGTGAAGGGGTTCACCCCCACTGGCGACACTCTTGCGGGCGATGCGCCTGAGATCGAGATCGGCACCACGCTTTGCGGAGCGGCGACGCCGTGAGCGACGGTCGCGAATGGCGCGGGCGATCTGCTCGGCAACCTGTTCGGCGTGTGCAAGGTCTTCAGGCTTCATGAACTCCCGCAAATCTGCCTTGTTGATGTTGAAGACAGTGGATGCCACGAGTTTGCCTTCGCCAGACTGCTCCGCCTCACCGTCTTCGTCCTTGGAATCCGGCGTATCCGCCTGCCCCGTTCCGGCATCTTGATTGGCAATGTCGAAGAGGCTGCGGTTGCTCCAGCGATCCTTTTCATGTGGTTTTTCATGACTGTTCTGTGTGCGCTGCCGATCCCGCCCCCGGGCGTACCAATAGGCGTCAAACAGTTCATCAAATCTGGAAAAGCGATCTGCATCATTGGCGCAAATAGCTTGCAGGGCGAGCCGCGCCTGATTTGGATTGGTGGCCTCCAAACATTCAAGCGCCTGCAATGCAGTTTCCGTTTCCGCTACCCCCACATTCATGCCGTTCAGGCGCAAATGGGCCATGAAGCCCGTCATACGTTCAGCAACGCCGTCGGCACGAGTAGGAAATCGCGTAACCGGCATCAGGCCGCCTTTCCGACCAACCGCTGGGCAATTTCTGTTGGTATCGCTGCCTGATCGGACTGGGTTTTCAGCAGGCAAACCAGACTGGCCTGCAGGGTAACCGGGTCATCGCTCAGGTCATTCAGGCCCAAACCGGAGATCGCGGCGGCCCAGTCCAGCGTTTCCGCCACGCCGGGTTTTTTCTCAAGCTCCTCTTTGCGAAGCGCCTGAACAAATCCAACAATCTGTTCAGCCAGGCGTGCATTGAGGCCAGGTTGACGCTTGTTCAATATGGCCAGTTCGGTGGCTCGGTCCGGATAGTCAACAAACGAATAAATGCAACGACGGCGCAGCGCATCCGACAGGTCGCGCGCACCGTTTGCGGTCAAGACGACAAGTGGTTTTGAGACCGCGTTGACCGTGCCCAGTTCTGGGATGGAAACCTGGAAGTCGGACAGGATTTCAAGCAAAAACGCCTCAAATTCTTCATCGGCACGGTCGATTTCATCGATCAGCAAAACTGGAGGGACGTTCTGCTGAATTGCTTCCAGCAACGGGCGGCGCAAAAGGTATTTTTCTGAAAATATCTTTTCTTCAATCTGTTCCGCTTCCTGCGCTTCGCTGGCGGCACGAATGGACAGGAGCTGGCGCTGATAATTCCATTCATAAATGGCAGAGGAAGCGTCCAGCCCTTCATAGCATTGCAGACGGATCAAATTTGTCTGCCGCATGTCAGCCAATGTTTTTGCGATTTGTGTCTTGCCAACGCCAGCCGCCCCCTCCAGCAAGAGCGGTCGGCCCAGGTGAATTGACAAGTAGAGCGCCATGGACAGGGCGTCAGACGCCACATAGCCATGGGCTTCAAGATCGTTCTTTACGTCTGTCCAGTTCATGCTCAAACCCAATAAGGGCCTCGCGGGTTTGGTCCGCGAGGCTCCTGTTCGCGTGACGGTATGATCAGTCGTGCAAACCAAGACCGTTAGCAGTTTTCCAGATGCGCCAGTGATCGTGCGGCATATGGGTCTGGGTCAGGCCAAAGCTGCGGAATGCATCATGCACCGCATTGGAAAAGGCCGGAACTCCACCGACATTGGGGCTTTCTCCCACACCTTTGGCACCGATAGGATGGTGTGGGCTTGGTGTTGTTGTGTGATCGGTGATGTAATTCGGCGTTTCCCAACTTGTGGGTATGAAGAAATCCATCAGCGAGCCGGTTTTCACATTGCCCATGTCATCATAGGCAATCTCCTGCCCCATGGCGATGGCCAGGGCCTCTGTAAGCCCACCATGCACCTGACCTTCGATGATCATCGGATTGATCCGAGTGCCACAATCATCAAGCGCATAAAATTTGCGAATGTCGGCTGTACCGGTGTCCACATTGATATCCAGCACACAGATATAGGCGCCAAATGGATAGGTCATGTTCGGCGGATCGTAATAGCTGACCGCTTCCAGACCTGGCTCAACGCCCGGTATCGCCTGATTGTAGGATGCGAAGGCGATTTCTTTCATCGTCTTGAACCGCTCAGGCGCGCCCTTGACGGCAAAGCGATCAACGTCCCACTCCACATCATCATCATGGACTTCAAGAAGATAAGCAGCAATCATCTGTGCCTTGGCGCGAATTTTGCGCCCTGCCATGGCTGTTGCCGCACCAGCCACCGGTGTGGACCGAGATCCATAGGTGCCGAGACCGTAAGGTGCGGTGTCCGTATCGCCTTCTTCAAGAGTTATATCGTCGGCGGGAATGCCAATCTCGCTGGCAAGAATTTGCGCAAAAGTTGTTGCGTGTCCCTGACCCTGCGAGATAGTCCCAAGCCTTGCTATGGCAGACCCTGTGGGATGAATTCGAATTTCGCAGGAATCGAACATGCCGAGCCCTAGAATGTCGCAATTCTTCACCGGACCTGCACCAACAATCTCGGTGAAGTGACACAGGCCAATTCCCATCAAGGTGCGGGTTTTTCCAGCCTTGAAGTCCTCAAGACGCTGAGCCTGTTCTTCTCGCAAGCTCTTGTAATCCACAGCATCAAGCGCCTTGTCCCAGGCTGTATGATAATCACCTGAATCGTATTCCCAGCCCAATGCTGACTGATAAGGGAACTGGTCCTTCTTGATGAAATTGATACGCCGCAACTCGGCTGCATCCATATCCAGCTTAATGGCGAGGACTTCAATCATGCGTTCGATGAAGTAGGCAGCCTCGGTCACGCGGAACGAACACCGATACGCCACTCCACCCGGTGCCTTGTTTGTATAGATGCCATCAACTGCCAAATAGGCGGTGGGGATATCATAGGAACCGGTGCATATATTCATGAATCCAGCCGGGAATTTTGTCGGATCCGCACAAGCATCAAATGCGCCGTGGTCGGCAGTTGTATGACACCACAATCCGGTGATCTTGCCTTCCTTGGTGGCCGAAATCTTGCCTTTCATCCAGTAATCACGGGCAAAAGCTGTCGACGTGAGGTTTTCGATGCGGTCTTCAACCCATTTGACGGGCTTGCCAGTGACGATGCTCGCCACAATAGCGCAGATATAGCCGGGATAGACTCCCACTTTATTGCCGAACCCACCGCCAATGTCAGGTGAGATCACACGAATATTGTGCTCGGCAATGCCGGAAATCAGCGATGCCACGGTGCGCACTGCATGGGGTGCCTGGAAGGTTCCGTGCAGAGTGAGCTTGCCATTCACCTTGTCCATACTGGCAACGGCACCACAGGTTTCCAGTGGGCAAGGATGGGTGCGGTGGTAATAGACCATTTCTTCTGCAACCACATCGGCTTCGCCAATAGCAGCCTCTGTCTGTTCTTTCTCGCCGGCTTCCCAGGTGAAAATGTGGTTAGGGTGACGGCGTGCACCATGTGCCCCTTCGAGATTGTCAGCGATGTCTTCGCGCAAAACAGGTGCGCCTTCGACTTCAGCCTTGAATGGGTCAACCAGAACCGGCTGTTCGTCATATTCGACCTCAACCAGCTCAACGGCATCAGCAGCAGCATAACGGTCGCTGGCGACAACAAAAGCTACTTCCTGTCCCTGGAACAGGACTTTGCCATCGGCAAGCACCATTTGCTTGTCTCCGGCCAGTGTGGGCATCCAGTGGAGACCCAGCGGTTCCAAGTCGGCAGCCGTCAGTACTGCAATCACACCGGGCACGGCCATGGCCACATCAGTGTTGATGGATTTTACATAAGCATGGGGATAGGGTGATCGCACAAAATCGCCAAACAACATGCCTGGCATTTTCAGGTCATCAACATAATTGCCCTTGCCCTGGGTGAAGCGTGCATCTTCCACGCGTTTTCTGGACGTGCCCAGTCCCTTCAGGGCGGCGGCCCGTTCGGATTTTGGAGGGGTCATCTCGTTCATTGTGCAGCCTCCTTTGCGGCGTTCATTTCAGCAGCTGCGGCCAAAATCGATTTGACAATATTCTGGTAGCCAGTGCAGCGACACAGGTTGCCGGCCATTCCAAAGCGAACTTCCTCTTCGGTGGGATCCGGGTTTTCCTGCAATAGACGATGGGCGCGCGTGATCATGCCCGGTGTGCAGAAGCCGCATTGCAATCCGTGATGCTGCTTGAACATTTCCTGCAGGACATGCAGCTTGTCCGGATCTCCCAATCCTTCAATCGTCGTGATGTCAGCACCATCAGCCTGTGCGGCAAACACCGTGCAGGATTTGACGGATTTGCCATCCATATCCACAGTGCAAGCA
>JBPCWM010000339.1:0-8802 GCA_051009515.1 Rhizobiaceae bacterium
GATTTCTGCTGATACTCTAAGCCTTGCACGATATCGGCAGACGCGGAAGAAATTCATCGATTGTTTCGCCGCCATTCCTGTGGATTTTCAAAGATGCTCCCCCAAATCCCGTTCTTAGCTCGCCTCGCCCTGCCTTCCTCAATGGCATAACCACCAAAATCCACCGCCCATCCCGCCTGCACCATCCAGCCATTGATCTCCTGACCATCCTTTCGACAAATGGCAAGCCAGCGTCCGTGCTGATCTTCACCAGTAGAACGACATATGACGTCAGAACCTGCTATGTGAGTGCGCAATGCATGGCGGGCGGCCTTGCCGCATGCCCAGGCTTTTCCTCCGCGTTGGCACATTTGCGCAAGTTCCGGTGCGTCTATACCCAACAGTCGAATACGTTCTCCATCCAGCTCCAGACTATCTCCATCCACCACACGCGGATGGCCAGCGATCTCTATTTTGTTGCAGAACTCCAACCAAGCAACAACGACACCAAGGAGCAGCAATATACCAATCGACCCCAATGTCCGTCTCATACCAGCCCTGTTTCAACCCGTTTGTCCCTCTGTCCCAACCTACCAAAAACCCGGTCTGGCGATCGCAAAATCTTCCATTTTAAAGACCTTGTTAACCCATTATTTTACAAGCTGGGCCATAATGCGTGCCTGTAAGTATGTGCGTATGGATAACTGCCACCTGTATCATGTCTGAGCAGTCAAAAAATCATGACAAGACCATAGTCGAGCGACGGGTTGCTCATGCCGGCGACCAGTCGCGTTTGGCAGTTAAAAATCTGCGCGCTGGTATTGGTTCTGGTACAGGAATTAAAGCACAGCAGATGGACGGCTTTGAGGCCGATTTGCTGGAACGCCATGCCTGCATTCAAAAGAAAACTTTGTCTGCAGCAGTGCTTGTCTTTCTGGTTGTGGCAGGAGCCGGGCTATTCATGGTTCCTATCATCCCGCTCGCGCTTGGTTTGGTGACCGGACTGGGTCTGTCCCTCGGCAATTATCTGATGGCGTCCTCGTATCTGAAAACAAAGCCGGAAAAGCGAAATGGGCGCAACTGGAAGAAAAGGTTTGTTGGCTTGCGGCTGGCAACTGGCCTTGTCTGGGCTGGCATTTTCTCCTTGTTTCCCATGGAGCATATCCCAAATAGCGGCACCACGATTGCGCTGGTTTCCATGTTGGCCGTGTGCTGCCTCGCGCTCCTGCAATCACGTTTCATAAAATTAGGCGTATTCCTTGAGGCCGGGCCACCCATGATTGGCTGTTGTGCGCTGTTACTGATAAATATGGATATTGAGTGTGCCCTCATCTCAATCCTGATCGTGACGACATTGCTCTATTTTCAGTTCATGGCCGATACGATGCGCAATTCTTATATGGATTACCTGAAAGCGCGAGCTGAACGAGATCAGTTGATCATGGAACTGGAAGACTCACACAGCATTTCAGAAGAAGCGCGAAGGCGTGCCGAAGAATCCAATCTCGCCAAATCACGTTTTCTTGCCACGATGAGTCACGAACTGAGAACGCCTCTAAATGCCATTCTTGGGTTCTCCGAGGTCATGGCAAACGAAGTTATGGGGCCAATCGACAACCCTCACTACAAGGAATATCTGAGCGATATCCATCGCTCGGGCACTCACCTTCTCAAACTGATCAACGAGATTTTGGACCTGTCGAGAGTTGAGGCAGGCCGCTATGACCTCAACCAAGAGGCAACCAATCTGGCGCATTTGGCTGAAGAATCCCAGCAGATGATCAAGCTGAAAGCTGCCAAGAAAAACGTATCCATCGTAATGCAGATTCAGCCTGATCTACCAGAATTATGGGCAGACGCCCGAGCTGTAAGGCAGGTGATACTCAACCTTTTGTCAAACGCCCTGAAATTCACCCCATCGGGTGGCACCATCTGGCTGAAGGTCGGCTGGACCGCTGGTGGTGGCCAATACGTCTCGATCAAGGATACTGGTCCAGGCATTCCAGAAGAAGAAATACCGATCGTCCTCTCTTCCTTCGGACAAGGATCAATTGCCATTAAATCTGCAGAACAGGGAACAGGCCTTGGCCTTCCCATTGTTCAGGCACTTGTGCACATGCATGAAGGCAGCTTCGATCTGAAAAGCAAACTGCGCGAAGGCACAGAAGTCATTGCCACCTTCCCCAAAAAGCGGGTTATGGAAGAACTCCCAGCTGTCCATGTTGATCAACAAAACGATCGCCGGGCGGCCAACGGATTTTCAGTATTGCGGCGGCGCGTAAACGCCCCGCCGCTTTCAAAGCCTGAAACCAAGGACGTCAAGGCTTAGGCCCGGTCTACGGTCGTTTAGAGTTAGGCGTTTTTGCCGCTAACTGCGGCTTCCTCAAATGTTGCCATGCCGGTATGGCACAGGGCGGCAGCTTTGATGATACCAGCAGCCAGTGCAGCACCCGTGCCCTCTCCAAGCCGCATATCGAGATTGAGTAGCGCCTGCTTGTTCATGGCATCCAACGCCCTTTGGTGGGCTGGTTCTGCCGAAACATGGCCGAACAGGCAATGATCCAAACTCGTTGAATCCATAACATACAGAACCGCGGCAGCCGCGCTGGCCACGAATCCATCAATGACCACAGGTATGCGCTGCACCCTCCCCGCCAGTATGGCTCCTGCCATGGCGGCAACTTCCCTGCCCCCAAGACGGCGCAAAACCTCCAGAGGGTCGCCGAGGTGGTCGTTATGGAGTTCAACGGCTTTTGAAATCACTCGGGCTTTGAGAGCAATACCGTCCGCATCGTGACCGGTCCCGGGTCCAACCCAGTCTTCGGCTTTCCCACCAAACAGCGCAAAATAAATGGCGGATGCAATCGTGGTATTGCCTATGCCCATTTCGCCGATACACAGCAGGTCTGTGCCTCCAGCAATACTTTCCATACCGAAAGCCATGGTGGCGGCACAGGTGCGCTCATCCATAGCAGGCTCTTCGGTAATATCCTTTGTCGGGATTTCCAGTGCAAGATCAAACACTTTCAGACCAAGATCATTGGCAATGCAGATCTGGTTAATGGCCGCACCACCATTGGTGAAATTTCCAACCATCTGAGCTGTAACCTCTGCCGGAAATGGGGATACACCCTGTTTGGTCACGCCATGATTTCCTGCAAAAATGGCAACCATTGGGCGCGTAATCTGCGGTTTGCGACCGGTCCATGCGGCCAGCCATTGCGCGATATCTTCAAGTTTTCCCAATGATCCTGGAGGTTTGGTCAGCTGAGAATCCCGCTCATCAACCATTTGGGCAGCATGTGTATCTGGCCCGGGCAAAGCATCGAACAAGGCGCGAATATCGTCAAACGGCAAGGCAGATTGGGACATTAAATCTCATTTCAGAATGAATTGCGCAGGATTTGTGATCCTCTATAACGCAATGAAGAAACACACAACAGCATGACCAACTGCTAGTCAAATATTTCAGAATCCAGGAAAACAATCGCATTGCACGCCCTTATTGCAAAAATCAAATCCAGTACCGTTTTCCTGTCCCGCCTGCCCTTGCGGATCAACGAAGGCGATGAGCCGCTGGATTTTAGTGGATCCTCCCCTACCTTTCCCATTGCAGGCCTAATTATAGCCTTGCCCATCGCTTTGTTTGTCCTTGGCGCATCCTCTCTGTCTCTTCCTGATGTCCTGACAGCAATTTTGGCCGTTGCCCTCTCCGTATTGGTGACCGGTGGTCTTCACGAAGATGGACTGGCAGATACAATTGACGGGTTTTGGGGAGGTCACACCGTTGAACGCAGACTTGAGATCATGCGCGACAGCTCCATCGGAACTTATGGTGTGATCGCCCTGGTCCTGTCACTGATGATGCGTACAAGCATGATCTATCTGATTTTGAACACCTTTGATGGCCCTGCAGCAGCACTGATCCTGATTGCCGTGTTCAGCCTCTCCAGAACAGCCATGCTGCTCCCGTGGAGCCGCCTGCCACCAGCCCGTCAGAATGCTGAGGAAGGAGTCGACACAAATGGCAAGGAGACATCTGGCCTGTCAGCCAGATTTGGCTCTCCCGATTCAAAGGCGCTCGGTCTTGCCCTAGTATACTCTATTCCGGCAATCGTCATCCTGATTGGAGTTTCAGGTCCCGTTTCAACAGTCGTCGCTCTCTTTTTGGCGCTATTGGCCGCCGCTGCCATGATCCATCTGGCTAGCCACCATGTTGGGGGCCATACCGGTGACATTTTGGGTGCAACACAACAATTATCGGAGTTGGGGCTTTTGCTTGGCCTTGTTTGGACTATGTAAGAACAATGGATACTCCACCAACCATAGAATCCCCCTGCATTCTTGTTTGTGCGATCGAGCCAAACTCCGGCCATTGCTATGGATGTGGGCGCAGCCGCGATGAAATTGCTGGTTGGATCAATTATTCTGTGCAAGGTCGCAGAGAAATTATGGAACAATTGCCAGCCAGGGTGGCAAAGCTGGAACGCAAACCAAGGAGAGTAACGAAGCGTTCGCGCATACGTGGTCAGGTGCGCCACCGCGATATTTTGGACCTGTCCAACTGATGGGTAAGTTTTTCTGGGGCATGATCGGCCTGCTTGGCCTGTTGCTGATCATATTGATTGCAAGTGGTGACACCGGAACGACCCTTGGATTTGAAACAAACCAGTTTGCTGTGGTTGCAGTGTCTGCACTTTGGGCCGTTCTGATCGGGACGGCTCTCATTGGCAGGTCTGGTGGACTAATACAGGTCTTAAGACAATTGGGCATCTGGGTCCTGATCATATTGGCACTGATGGCCACTTATGTCTTTCGCTTCGACCTGCAGGATATCGCCTCCCGCTTTTCAGGTGGCATCATACCCGGCAGCCCGATTTCCAGCACCAATGATGATGGATTGACGGTGGTGACCCTGATCCGTTCCGAGAATGATCATTTTGAAGCGACGGCTGGGGTCAATGGCAAAACCATACGTTTTTTGGTGGATACTGGTGCCAGTTCTGTGGTTTTAAGTGCTGAGGATGCGCAACTCGCGGGTTTGAACCCGGCCAGTCTCGATTATTCAGTTCGAACGCAAACTGCAAACGGCACAGGGCGTGCAGCCCGTGCCACTGTGAACAATCTTTATTTGGGAGGTATTGAACGCAAGAATTTTCCTGTTCTGGTAGCACAACCGGGCCGTCTAGGCCAAAGCCTTTTGGGCCAGCAGTTTCTGGAATCCCTGCATTCCTACGAAAAACGCGGTGACCGCCTGACATTGCGCGACTGATACGCATAAGCAAAGTTTTTGCGCTGAATTTCGTTGCCCATTCAATTGACCTAGATCATGGATAGGGAATGCACACCGATGCGAAAGTGTGGTAGAAAAACGTGAAAGGATTGCATCATGTACAACAATATTCTCGTTCCCATCGTCTTTGACCACGATCCCTCTGCCGAACAGGCCCTCGAAGTCGCCCATACGCTTTTGGCAGAAGGCGGCAAGATATCGCTGCTGCATGTGGTTGAGGATATTCCAGCTTATGCGTCCACGCTTGTGCCTGAAGATGTCTGGAACAATACAACTGTATCGGCGGCCAAAGATCTTAAAGCCCTTGCAGCCAGCAATGCAAAAGGTGCAGATACCGCTGTTATCACCGGCCACCCAAGCCGCGCCATACTTGACCATGGAGACGAGATCGGTGCCGATTGCATCGTCATTTCATCTCACAAGCCGGGACTGGAAGACTACTTTCTGGGTTCCACAGCAGCTCGCGTGGTCCGTCATGCCAAATGCGCGGTGCATATTTTGCGCTGAAGTAAACGAGTACGCATCTGCCCGTGATTACCTGAACCGGTGTTAGGGTTCATCTCAAGAATATTGCCGGGTATTAAAGTCCAAGTTTTTCTGCCAATTTGGCATCACGTCTATAAACGTCGGGGCGAAACTGTATTTTTCCGTCCCGCGTTGCCCAGGCCGTGAGGTAGGTCACGAGAAGATCTATTGGGATCAGCAGCGGTGCAGCACCCTCGGTAGATACAAGTTTTGCAACTTTTTCCTTGTCGGCTGCGCTGACAGCCTTTCCAACCAGTTCAATGGCCTGCCCATTACTATCATCAAGATCAATCGTGCCTGTCCCGGCTATAGTCCCGTTGTATGTTAGTCGGATTTTGGCAGACTTGCCGCTACCAATCCGTTCCACACGCGTAATCTTGCCGTAAAATGTGGGGAGTTGCTCATATTGCTCATCAGGCTTCACCGCCAACTGAGCCTGGGTTTTGTCGTTCTCCAAAAGTTTGAGCTGACCATCGACAAGATTGAGATAAAATAGCTTTTGATTGAATGACTTGTTCTGCCAACGCCGTCGCTCGAGGTTCAACTTAATTTTTTTAATCCTCTCCTCCAATGGAAGATTAATTTGCTCAAGAGTTTGGGCGCTAAGTTTGCCATCTTCTTCAAGTCCCTGTCGGCTCTGATAATTGGCAATAGCAGCAGTCAGATCTTCATTCATGCCCGCGTCGGACTTCATTTTGTCGAAGGGTAGATCACCTGTGAGAGCAAGGATACGGCGCAACGCCGTAACATTCTCACTAGAAATATCGACCGGCCAAAGGTCTCGATTGTTGAGGCTTTTATACTCGAGCATTTTGGCCACGAGACGCAAATAGCGCCGGTCATCGCCTAATATTTTTCCCAGCATTGTGCGCAGATTGCCAGCTGCGGCCGCTTTCTCCACCAGAACCGCCGGATCTAGCCGTACTGGGTTAACCCGGTTCAGATCATAGCTACGTAGATTTGTAGTGCGCCCATTCAACAAGTCATGCGCAAATTCCACCAATGCTCCGGTAAATAGGAAATCCATCTTCGCAAGATCCGATGGATGCTTGCTCTTCATCAATTGGAAAATTTCAGCGGTGTTGTAATTATCGGGGGAAAGTCCATGAACTTCCGCTGATTTCAGTTCAGCGAGCAAGGCCTTGGCCTTTCCTTTTGGACCACTGTCACGACTCCATACTGGCTTGAAATTGCGAGTCGCGTAGAATGCCTTGATCTCTTCAAAATTGGCATCTGCAAAATTTGATCCAGTTTTCCCCGACTGCTCAGCGAAAACAACCTTCATTGCCGCTCCAACAGCTTCGTTGTTGGCGGCTTGAGACGAAAGAGAATACATCGCAAAAATAAACGCGATTAGAATGATTTTCAGCACCCTGCCCCCAAATAAGTTCGCTGTGTTATCCAGTGGGATTCAACGCCAACACAAGTGCGACAGCTTCGGCTTCAGTAATGGCGGAATCAAAGGCAATATTGACCACTTTGTTGCTGGCATCGTCGATTGCCAACGTCATGTTAGTCACGTTGCCACTACCATCAGTGATACGATCCTCTGACGCCTCCACAACCGATTCTCCACCCGCGGTTAACGCGTCAAAGTTCAACTCGTCCAATGTATAGTTAAAGTCCAAAACCTCATCGACACCAAGACCAAGATCTTGAAAAACAAACTCGTCCGAACCAGAACCACCCTCTAGAATATCAACTCCAGCTCCACCATCAAGAATATCTTTTCCGTTGCCGCCGAACAGAAAATCGTTTCCGGCACCACCGTATAAAAAGTCAACAGCGTTAACACCGATCAATATATCATTCCCCTCACCACCAAACACTGTGCTATGGCTGGAATCATTCGAGATAATATCATTGTTACTGGTTCCAGTGATGGTACCCTCAACATTTTCTTGAGGAATTCTGTCGGCAAATGTAAAGCTGTCCGGATCACTGATAGCATCTTCCATTTTAACTGTTGCTTCCAATACATTGCTGGGAGAGTTGTTCTCATCAGTGACCGTAAAAGAAAACGTCCTGTCAGCGGTGCTGAATTCTATCGGCATTTCGACGGGATCGTAGTCCTCGGAAATGAAGGTCTCGGGATCGAATGTGCTAACAAAGGTTACAGACTGAAGTGCGGTTTCGTATGCGCTTAAAGTGGCTTGGCCAGACAGATTCAGCACCCCGTTCTCAGCGTCAAATGTACCAGAGATGCCGTTTTGCGAAACGAAGTTAAGAACATCGGTTGTGCCATAAAAACCTTCGGAAATCGTAACCTTGGCACCGTTGATCATAGTTCCATCATCACTAATATTGACATTGGGGAGAATAACCTGCGCACCGTCGAGTTGTGTATACAGTGTCAAAGCGCCACTGATATCACTTAACTCCGGTGGATTATCGGACCCTGTTATTGTGACCGCAAAGGTCTGAGTACCACTGCCTCCGTCGCCGTCATCAATCTTAAGGGTGTAGGTAAGTGTTACCGTTTGATTGAAGTTCAGGTAGTCGAACAAATCTGCATCTGCGGTGAAGGTTGGTACTAATGATCCGGCACTGCTTCCTGAAGTCTTGGTAACACCAAGGTCTGCGATTAACGCCTTCAACTCCGCATCAGTCGCTTCCAGACCACTGTCCTCTCCCGTTATTGTCACATCTATTACAGACGCCGCGTGGCCGGTGTCACTGAGATCTACATCCCTAAAAGTTATTTCACCTATGGAAGACGTAATCGCCGACCCGTCTGTTGTATTATCAACATCAATGGAATCGATTGCATTGATCGTCGGTGCGTCATTGGTGCCGGTAATCGTGATCTTGACCGTTTCAGTGCTGCTCGTTCCCGTTGCCACACCGTCATTATCAAAATCAGTGGCTATGATAGTATAGGTCAAAATGACTGTTTCACCTGACGCTAGATAGTTAAAACTCTCACCGGAGGAGTCAAATACCCAATTCAATATATTTGAATTTTCAGTGCCGTCGACAATTTCAACCGCGGCAGTGTCCAGACC
>JBPCWM010000340.1:0-3814 GCA_051009515.1 Rhizobiaceae bacterium
TCATAGGCATGGCCAATATGAGGTGATCCGTTGGGATAGGATATGGCCGTTGTGATATAGTAGGGTTTGGTCATTTGCTTCAGCAATTCTGGAACGGTCTAATAGGTCGTGCAGGTTGAATCCCACCAGATCAGGCATTTCGATTGCGTTCAAACAAATAGCCAAACAAAGACAATATGACCTGTTTTTTGTCCAGATTGAACGCATCAGCCAATCGTGTGGAACGGTTCGCCTTGTCCCACACGTTCGCCCATCCTGCAAGCTTTGCAAGGTCTTGATCTGGAGAATGGCGCAGCTGTTTGCCGATCCATGCAGTCACGAGATCATCAAACAACATATAGGCCTCTTCCTGACCCCTGCGCGACAGGCTTTCGGCAATTCTGTGAGCGGTTTTCCAGTCTTCCCCCGAACCTGTTGAGCCGGCCTCCATCAGTTTTTCAAATGAGACAAAGTCTTTCATGACCGATGATTCGATAATTTGGATGGCGCGCCGAACCGATCCTTCAGCAAATTCAACTGCCCGGGCTTTGTCGGCATCCGATGCCTGTATACCCAACTCGTCCAAAACGGATCTCAGGTCTGCTCCAGACAAGGGAGCGACAGACATTTTCTGACATCGTGACCGAATGGTCGCCAACGGGCGGCCAGTCGCGTGGGACAGAACAAAAAAGAGGGACTTTTTGGGTGGTTCTTCCAGCATCTTGAGTAATGCGTTTGCTGCACTGGCATTCATGTCGTCAACGGAATCCACGATTGTCACCCGCCAGCCCCCTGCCCCGGCCGTCATGCCATAAAACGACTGGGTGCGCCTGATCTCTTCCACAGATAGTTGAGTTTTGAAGCGCTTGGTTTTCTCGTCCCATGGCCGCGTCAAATGAAGGAGTTGTGGATGCGCACCCTGTGCAACCTGGCGATGGATTGTCTCTGGAATGGTCTCGGCGTCAAACCGGTCAGACAAGTTCTGCTGATCTGGATTGGCGAATATGTACTTTGCAAACAACAGGGCCAACGACGCTTTCCCGATGCCACGCGGACCGCTCAACAACCAGGCGTGGTGCATGCGTTGCGATTTAAAGGCGCTAAACAACTGCTCAATATTTGAATCATGCCCAACAACCGACAAACAGTCCGCTGGTAAGGCAATGCCCTCTATCCTGTCTGCTGCCGGGCGCTCTTCGATATTTATCATGCCGGTTGCCCGGCCTTGCTGCGTTCCAAATAGGCATCAACCGCCCTGTCCACCGCGCGACTGACGCTGCGCAGGGGCTTGCTGGCATCAATAACGACACACCGGTCAGGTTCCTGTTTTGCGATATCCAAAAACCCCTGGCGGCGCTTTTCCTGCTGGGCAATATCCTCACTCTCAAAACGGTCTGGCCCATCTTCCGCCCAAACTTCAGCTGCCCTTTTCAAACCTTCCTGCGGTGACAAATCGAATATTAAGGTAAGATCAGGCCGGGCTCCTTCTGTGACGACCTTTTCCATCGCCAACAGGAAATCCATGTCGACACCACCGGAAACACCCTGATAAACGCGGCTGGAATCCATAAACCTGTCGCATAAAACAATTTTTCCGCTGGCCAATGCAGGCTTTATGATTTGATCCACATTGTCACTGCGGGCTGCTGCAAATAAAATGGCCTCCATGTCGGTGCCGAGCGCCTTTGCCGCCCCGGACAGGACAACGTGCCGAACCGCTTCCGCACCGGGAGAACCACCAGGTTCGCGGGTTACAAGCACTTTATTGCCACGTTTCTTGAGACGATTGGCCAAACGATTAATTTGCGTTGACTTACCGGCCCCCTCACCGCCTTCAAATGTGATGAAATGTCCGCGCACTCGATTCAACAACCTCTGGTCAGGATTAGAGTTCCACCCGCCAACCGAAATCAGTCAGCCGAAGCCAACGTATCTCAACTTTGGTCAAATCTGAACAGACCGATTATCAATTCCTGCATGGCATCAACAGCGCGTTGCGTGACAGAACCGGTGCCGACATCCTCAGCTGCAAACAGAGGCGTTTCCTGACTGACCTTGCCGTCGACCAGAACTTGTAGTTTGGCAAGCTTGGTTCCAGCTTCTACCGGTGCTCGTATCGGGCCGAGGAATACTATTTCCGCCTTGATGCGATCCTGAAATCCGATTGGAACAAAAATGCTCAACGGCCCTTGCGCCTTGAGAGCGACGCCGGACTTTTCTCCACCATACATCGTTGCTTCACCAACAATCTCACCGTCGTCAAACAGGTCGATCGCCTTGAAAGCTCGGAAGGCCCAGCGCATTAGCTTGACGGCTTCGTTGGAGCGGTCGCGAATACTGTCCATGCCGTTCAGTACAATAATAATACGACGCCCATCCTTTTTGGCAGACCCGACCATGCCGTAACCGGACGCTTCCGTGTAGCCGGTTTTAAGGCCATCTGCGCCCTCAACCTTGCCCAGAATCGGGTTTCTGTTGCGCTGCCTCACACGGTTCCAGGTAAATTCCGTTTCCGAATAAATCTTGTAGAGTTCAGGATAGGTCTTGATCAGGTGACGCGCGAGATAAGCCAGATCACGTGCTGTCACAAGCTGTTCAGGGTCTGGCAGACCAGTGGAATTCTTGAAATTGGAGTTTTCCAATCCAATTGCCCGCGCCCGCAGGTTCATCAAATTAGAAAATCCTTCTTCCGACCCCGCCATCCCTTCGGCAATGGCCATGGCGGCATCATTGCCCGATTGAATAATGACACCGCGAATGAGGTCTTCCAGGCGAACATCGGAATTTAAATTTGCAAACATGGTGGAGCCACCGGAATTGGCCCCCCCTCTTTGCCACACGTCCTGAGAAATCGTGAAAAGTGTTTCGAAGTTCAATTCACCGGTCTTGATGGCATTGAACACCACTTCCATGGTCATGAGTTTGGCCATGGAGGCTGGCGGCATGGGTTCGTCTGCATTTTTTTGAAACAGCACGGAACCACTGTCGAAATCCATCACCAGTGCCTGCTTGGCCTTGGTTTGAAACGTCTGCGCATAGGCTGGCAAACCGACGATCAACACTAACGCGATCACTGACAATGCCATGTGGCTAAATTTGTATAATCTTGCCATTTTACCTGCCCTCAAAGAGTGCGAAATCACGAAGCCCAATTGGATGATAGGCAAGAAACTGTTCTGGTTCAACTGCTTGTATTGGCCAATGCGACTGGCTGGTCAGGGCAGGATATGAGGACGCAGTATTATTTTTTCGCAAGGAACTTGCGCAATCTGAGTGCCAGAGTGGATCCCGTATCTTCATTGGCCTCCAGGGCCTTGAGTTCAGCAACAAACGGGTCGTCTATTGCTTTTGAAGGTTCAATACTCCCTGTGGTCAAGTCAGACAGGCGTTCCAAAGATGGCCGCGATATATTGCGACTGAGACGTGAAACAAGGACATTTCCTGAAGAAGAACGCCCGTTCCCCTTGGAATAGCTCGCCAACAGCATTTTGTGATCGCGGCCGTGCAGTGGAGCCTGCTTGATATACTGAACCCTGACACGAGCAACGCCCTTGCGTTGATAATCCAGCATCTCGGACGCTTTTGCCGACAGGTCTATAATTCGGCCTTCATGATAGGGACCGCGATCATTTACTCTGACAACAATTGAGCGGCCATTAGCCAGGTTTGTCACACGTGCATAACTGGGTAGCGGAAAGGTAGGATGGGCTGCAGTCAATGCATATTGGTCGTAAATTTCTCCATTCGCCGTCAACCGACCATGGAAATTGGGGCCATACCAGGAGGCTTGCCCCGTCTTGTCGTAGGCAAAATCTTCTCGTGGCGTGTACCACTT
>JBPCWM010000341.1:0-3584 GCA_051009515.1 Rhizobiaceae bacterium
GCCGACATCTGCGGCAAAATAGGTATAATCGCCATTAGACTTGACCAGGGCCCGGTCCATATCGTCTCCAACTTCTGTGGAGCGAAACAACAATTGTTCGCGATCTTCCCAGTCTTCCGCTGCCGTACCCTTGGGTGGAGGCAAGGTTCCGGTATAAATCAGACCCATGTCTGTCAGCCGTTCGATGGCGCGCTCGATCGGGCTGCCGTTCTCGCCCCCTTCATGCAGGGACCGCTCTGAAAAGAAGACATCGTGATGCACACCAAGAGCCGCAAGATCTGATCGGATCAGGTCCATCATGGCGTCGATGGCGGACGGGCGGACGATTTTCATCCAGTCGGCCTGATCCATCGTGGTAAGCCTATCGCCATATTCGCCAGCAAGGCTTTCGCCAACAGGAACAAGATAGTCACCCGGATAGAGCCCTTCCGGAATGGTTCCAATGTCCTCTCCAAGAGCCTCGCAATAGCGCAAGAACACCGAGCGGGCCAGAACTTCTATCTGCCCCCCGGCGTCATTCGTATAATACTCGCGAACCACATCATATCCGGCAAAATCCAGCAGGTTGGCCAGAGCATCCCCCACAACCGCCCCGCGGCAATGCCCCACATGCATTGGGCCGGTTGGATTGGCAGATACATATTCGACATTGACCTTCACGCCATTGCCGGTTGCACCGCCCCCATAGGCGGATCCTGAACTGACGATCTCCAACAGATGATTTGTCCAGAACTGCTCTTCCAGCACAAGATTGATGAAGCCGGGACCAGCGATGCTGGCCCGCGCAACATCCGCGTCATCCTGAAGTTTATCAACCAGTTGGTCAGCAATTGCACGCGGATTCGACTTTAGCGGTTTGGCCAGTACCATGGCGGCATTTGTGGCCAGATGGCCATGGGCGACATCACGTGGTGGTTCCACGGTGATCCGCGACAAGTCCAAGTCCACTCCTTGAGTTATATCAAGGGATTGAACAAGATTTTTAATGCGATGTTCGAAGAGGGCGAACACGTTGGACATGGTATTTTCTCTTGGTTTTCATCCAGCGACAAGCGCTGAATTCCGGGATGCAACTCTGCACGTCACTTATTGAATGTGGGGTTACCCCAGTTCAGGGGTTCGGTCAAACAGACGCTGGTGTTCCGCCACCGCATAGCGGTCCGTCATTCCCGCAAGGTAATCAGCAATCCGGGTCGCGCGAGCAAATTCATCCAGATTTGTCAGATTCCATTGGGGGTCTTCCGGCATCGAGGCCTGTCCGCTCCAAAAGACATCATACAGATCACCCAAAATGTCTTCAGCAGCCCGAACTGGCCTGATCACTCGCTCATGACGATACATGCGCTCAAAGAGAAAGGCTTTGAGTTGCTTTTCCTGCTCTTCCATACGGGGAGAAAAGGATACGATTGCATAGTCGAGATTGCGCACCTCGCGCGCTGAACCGGGCTGAGCATTGTTCAGGCGATCCAGCGATTCCACGATCACGTCTTCAACCATTCTTGTGATCTGGCGGCGCACCAATTCATGCGTAATTCGCGAACTGTCCAGACCGGGATGGAGGCTCATCACTTGCGCAAGCAGGTCTCCGCTGAGAGGAACACCTGCAAGACCATCCAGACTGAACAGCCCAGCACGCAATCCGTCATCCAAATCATGGTTGTCATAGGCAATATCGTCGGCAATTGCGGCACATTGCGCTTCGACACTTGGCCACGACCATAGTTCAAGGTCATTTTTGGCATTGTAACCGGCAATTGCAGGAGGCACCGGGCCGTCGAGGCCATCCCCGTCCCTGTCGACCAGCGGGCCATTGTGCTTGACCAGACCCTCAAGTGTCTCCCAACACAGGTTCAGCCCATCAAAACGGGCGTATCGGTGTTCCAGCAGGGTGACTACGCGCAGGGACTGGGCATTGTGGTCAAACCCGCCAAACGGCTTCAGTTTTGCATCAAGTACGCGTTCACCCGCATGGCCAAATGGTGTGTGTCCGAAATCATGAACAAGGGCAAGCGCTTCAGCCAGGTCCTGGTCGACATTCAATGCGCGCGCCAAGGCCCGCGCAATTTGGCCGACTTCGATTGTATGGGTGAGACGTGTGCGATAATGATCTCCGTCATTGTGAACAAAAACCTGAGTTTTGTGCATAAGCCTTCTGAATGCATCACTATGAATGATCCGGTCGCGATCCCGTTGGAACTGGGAGCGCGTTGGGCTGGAAGGTTCATTCACCACCCTGCCCCGCGATAAATCCGCTAATTCTCCATAAGGAGCAAGATCAAACCGGCCACGAAGGCGGTTGCTTTCAGTTGTGATCAGAGATTCGGATACCTGTGTCATACAAGCTGATTAGCGCAGTTTGACGTTGGCGCCAATTTTCAATCATCGTATTTTTACGATTGAACTGCCATAAAAATCTTCCTACATATCAACAGTAAGCGATTGGAAACGAGCATGAGTGAAACACAAGAGATTGCGGTGCCCGAGGGCGAAGTTGTAGTTTCGCCTGCTGCTGCGCGCCGGGTTGCCAAGATATTGTCAAACGAACCCGACATGAACGCCCTGCGCGTTTCTGTCGAAGGGGGCGGTTGCTCAGGGTTTTCCTATAAATTTGATCTGACTGATAAAGCTCAGGACGATGATATCATTTTGGAAGCCGAAGGAGCAAAAGTACTGATTGATCCTGTTTCCATCCTGTATATGGGCGGATCGATCATTGACTTTGTCGACGACCTGATGGGGCAGAGTTTTCAGATCCGCAACCCCAATGCCACGGCAAGTTGTGGCTGCGGCACCAGCTTCTCGCTTTAGCCCTTCTGCCATTGTCACTATTACGGAGTTGCGAATCACGCTCGGCGTTCAATATTGGCAAGGTCGTTCAAAAACATCTGAGTACTTGAGTATTCTGTGGATTCTGGGAGCAACTTCGAATTTGGGCGCTTCAATTTTGTTGACCCAAACGATCAAGACCTCGTCGTGGCCTTCAAATTCCATGTAGCACCCGGCCATCTTGAAATGCTGGCGAAATCGGCTTTCCTGACTGGCTGCCAATTTTTCCGCCAACATGACATCTCGGTCATATTTCCAATAGCACATGTTTGTTCTGTCTGCGTTTTGGAAAGTACTCGTATTGCGCCATTCATGATTGAAAACAGAAACATATCGTTTTCCTTCGACATCTGCACGACTCAATTGCAATCGATGCAGAAAACTGTCGCTGAGTGTAAATAGAGTATTGGCGTCTTCTGCCAACACGCCATACATTGAGTTGCCGCGCAGAAACCGTTTGATCATGGGATCTAGAGTGCGGTTCTTATTGCGCATCAAACCATACAAGCAGTCCAACTGGCGTTTCGGTAGTATTTCATGCCCGGATTCCCACCGCGAAACCAAACCCTGAGTTACGCCGATAATTTCTGCCAATTGCGCCTGGGTTATTCCAATTGAGCGCCGCCACTGTCGCATCGACGCACCGATGCTGGTTACAGCCGGCACCGGCGAAGTCAGCAAATTTGCATTTTTTGATATGTAGTCTGACCGGACACCCTCGAATCCTGTATCTTGCATCGCCCAAACCTCTGAGCCGT
>JBPCWM010000342.1:0-7281 GCA_051009515.1 Rhizobiaceae bacterium
GGCAACCGGTTCAACCACGTGGCTGGAATACTCATTGGTTGCCAAAACTGGATAGCCGACCTCAAGCCCAGCTGTCGGCATGAACCTGCCATAGTTGCCGTTTGTCACCTCACCGGTATTGTTGGGATTTGTGGGCAAAGAGAAACCATCCGTATAAATCCAATCGGCCCGCATAGAGAGCGATGGTGTAAAGCTTAGACCAGCATCGGTGATCAATGTCTTTTCCCACGCCAAGTCTGCACTGCCTCGGCCGGTATTGCCGTTTATTCCATTGGTTCTGGAATCTCCTGATGGGCCGCCCAGCGCGAAACCAAGCTTGTTGCGCGTCAACGCTGTCACATTAAAGTCCAGTTTGATTTCCCCACCCAAAGTGTCTTCGTTGGTCAAGTAATTGTAGTCCCATACCGGTAGGACAGTAGGCTGCTGGCTTTCAAAACCAAAAGCATTAGCAGTCCTGGTCAGCGAATTTGTCTGGACCAGATAGCGTTTTGAGGCCAGATCAAAAAAGCTTTTGTCATGCAGCCCGCGCAGGAAAATCTGGTTGGTGAAGTTCTCTAACTGATAACCATCGATTTCATACGTCCGAGAGAAGTTATTGTCGCTTTGAGCCAGAACATCCCAACCAAAGGACCACCGCGGGTTAATGTCGAACCGCGCAGTTGATCCGAACATGCCCCTTTCTCGAACCCGACTGTCATTAGTGCCGGCATTAAAGGCGCTCGGATCCCTTTGATCAATTCCCGCACCAATAAATTCGTAATAACCATTTTCGAGCTGGTGGCGCCATCGGGCGTGGGCCAAAAAACCTTGTTTGGAATAATGGCGGGCCTGAAGTGTCAGATCGTGACTATCACCTGTTGCCCAAAAATAGGTGTGCCGTCCCCAATAGCCAAAACGGTTGTTGACACCAAATGTTGGAACCAAAAACCCAGATTTTCGCTTCACTGATGGATCAGCATGGGTGAAATAGGGAAGATAGGCAATCGGCGCACCGAATAGCTCAAACCTGGCATGGCGATACGTTACAGTTTTCTCGACTCCGTCGAGAATAACTTTTTCCGCCTTGATCTGCCAGAGCGGGGGACGATCAGGGCGTTCCTTGCATGGCTCGCAAGCGGTATAAATGCCTTGATTGAAGACTGTTTTCTGGTCAGCCAGGCGTTCGGCGCTCTCTGCTGCAAATCGGGTATTCTGATTCGTTTCAACTCGCAAAGCGTTGACGAAGCCCAAACCGAAATCATCCGTGATATCGATTTCCTGCGCATATATACGATTTCCGTCCGGCTCGACAATTTCAACATTGCCAAATGCTTTAACCCGCCGGGTCTTCTGGTCGTAAGATACCTGATTGGCCACCAGATTGCGACCGTCATACTCCATTTGCACATTGCCGGATGCAGTCACCACCTCGTTGTCATTGTCATAGGTGAGTTGATCGGCGGTCAAATAGAGCTGGGCATCTGGCCGGGGTTGGGCAATCTCTTGTGCCTTGGCCGGGGCAGCGTTTGGCACCAGGGTGGGAATGACCGGAGAAACGGTGGTCAGGGCCAGCAGAATTGCAAGATTTTTGGGCGCACGGGATCGTCTGCAGCTTGCAACAAGCGCGCATAGCAAATCAGAAGGCTTATGACTCATTCAGCCATCCTCCTGATGCAAGAGTACCGTAATTCCCATTAAGCTTGCGACTATTGCTGGAGACCACGCTGCCACGAACGGCGGTACCAGCCCATTGCTCCCGAAAGTGATTAAAAGTTCTGACAAAACATACACCACAAACCCGGCCAAAACACCAGCAAGAATAGCTTTTGGGTTAATTCCAAAACGTGCGAATCTCAGCGATATCGTGGCCGCCACTAACACCATGGCAATAAACAACAAAGGTGTCGAAAGCAGGGCTTGAAACCGGGTCAGGAAAGGGAGCGGACTTTTGCCGGCCTGGCGCACCCTGTCAGCCTGTTGATTTAGTTGCCAAATGCCGATTTCGTCGGCCTCGACCTGATTGGCTTGCAGCTGTGATTTTGAAATCTGAACCGGAAGCAGGCCGTTGCTTCGTGCTTCTCCGGGCGATCCCGGAATAGTGGATACGAGTTCTTCAAGAACATAGTGATTATCGTTAGAAGGCGTTTCCACAAATGTTGCCGATCTCGCGTCGATTCGCTCGACAATCGTTCCACTTGGATCGAAACGGTAGGCCGTAACGTTGGTCAGCTGGGCTCCCTTGTCCTGTCCGATCTCGGCCCGGATCACGACATCACCTTCTGTTTGGTTCAATCTCATCCACACGCCTTTTGCACCAGCGGTGGCTTTGCCAGGACCCCTGCTGAATATGTCTGCTTCCTGTGCGGTTGAAAGAATCTTTCCGGCCAGTGCAAGAGGGTTGTATGCGAGTGAAGAAACAGCACCAATCAAGGCTGCTGCCACGGCAATGGGCAGAAGAAACTGCCAAACTGATACGCCGGCAGCACGGGCAACTACCAGTTCAAGCCGCCGGTTTAGCACAATCAATGTGGTTGCAGCACCGAACAGAACGGCAAAGGGTAGAATATTTTCGGCGATCCAGGGTGCCCGGAACAGAACGACATAGGCAATTTCTGTAAATCTGACGTCGGAAATGGTGCCGACTCTTCGAGAAAACTCAATAATATCAACAACTATAATCAGACTCAGTAACAAAACGAACAGACCTGCGGTAACCTTGAAAAAATTACCAGCCAGGTAAATTGCAAGCGTCTTTCCGAACATTTGGCCGATCATGCGGGTTGCTCCGATGCCAGACGTTGTCCAAAAATGCGCACTCGAATTGGCTCAAATACATCGGACAGTTTGGATACACCAGTTTCAATTTTCGCAAGCCATTCAGCCGGCAAAGCACTGCGATCAGTCGCCAGCAGGAATATGGATGTTGCTATATAAGCAAGCGGCAATCCCCAAATCAAATAGAGCATTGAGCTGTTACTTCTGAGAGCGCCTTCGCCAAAAATCGTCATGCCGCGCAGACCGACTATTGATGCACAGGCGACAATTATTACGATCACTTGTCCCTGTCGGTGCGAACTGGGGTTGCCGATAAATGTAAGCAAGGACAATACCACAAGAATTGGATATAACCCTCCGGTCAATCGTGTGTGAAGTTCGGCCCGGAATCGTCCTGGATAAGCCTTGTAAAAGGGGTCCTCTTTGTCGGGAAACAGGAGATCTAGCGTATTCAACTCCATCTGACTGCTGATGCTGCCGGTTTTTCCCGGAGTGAGCGTCGTCAGGTTGAAGGCATAGGAATTGTACTTGATGATTGACAAATCGCCGGTTTTGACGTCCCGGCGATGAATTTGGCCCTCTTCTAGCAGCAAATAGGCCCTATTCTCAATTTCCAGAACTGATCCGTCTCTTGCCATATAGGTCAGCGCATGCCTCGGGTCACGATTGTCGTAAATGAATATGCCTTTGAGCAGACCGCCAGGAGCCCGTCTGGCGATGTGCACGACAATGCCCTTGCCCACGTTTTGAAACTTGCCTTCCTGAACGATGACCGAGACCAGATCAGCGCGAACTTGCGAAATGTAATTGCGCAGGGTCTGCATGGAGAGGGGGGCCGCCCACAAATGCAGCGTGAGCACGATCACCGAGGCCAACAGTCCCAAGGCCACGAATGGTTTCAGCAGCACGCTCCGGGACGCACCCGAAGCATGGATCACAACCAGCTCTGAATCCTTGTTCAGGCCGTTTATTGTCTGGATCAGCCCAATCAACAGCGCCATGGGGATAATTGCTGCCGTTAGGGTAGGAACGCCAAGCGAGGTCATTTTCAGATAGGTGAATATGCCTTGCCCCTTGTTCAGCAGAACATCGACTTCCTGAATAGCGCGTGTGATCCACAAGACAGCAACCAAGCCTGCGACAGCAATGGCTACCGCATAGGCTGCTTTCTTGAAAACATAGCGTTCTATCAGGGTAAAACCCATCAATTACTCCGGACCAGAAGGGCGTTGGAATGCCTGTCCCCACTAAGGCACTTTCTAACCATTTCATTAAACACTTGTAATGGCTAAAAAGGGGCGAAAAAACACAGTTAACGATTCCTTTAAGTGCAAAAATTCAAGGCGTTGGGAACTGCGACAAGATTTGCATTTACATGCCGCTTGCAAAGGGCAATCATCTGGCTCAATGCCAATTGACCAGCAAGATTGCGGAGACCTCTGACAATGACACCAAAGATTGCATTTTCCCTTGCTGCTGCCCCGAACAAGGGAACCGTTGTTGTTTTCTGTGACGACAAAAACAATCTCTCAGCCGCAGGTGTCGGTATGGATGCAGGATCGACCATTTCAGCGGCTATCAAAGCAGCTTCCTTCAAAGGTGGTTTCGGCAAGACCCTTGATATCTGGACCCCGGCAAACAGTGATCTGGATCGGATAATCGTGGTTGGTTTGGGGCCGGTTGAAAAACTGGAAGAATTTCACTGGTTGCACCTTGGAGGATGCATAAAAGCCAGTGTTTCATCTGCGGCCAAAGTGTCGATCATGGCCGAATTGCCGGATTCAAACACCGATGAGGCAGCGACGGTATCAGCTCATAAATGCGCTGATCTGGCGATGGGCATTCAGTTGGGGACCTATCGTTTCGACCAGTACAAAACAAAAAAATCCCGTCGTGCGAAATCAATCAACGTGACGATTCACGGAAAATCTGCAAATTCAGCTCGAAAGATCTGGAACGGCCAACAGGGCGTTGGAAACGGTGTAATGTTGGCCCGTGACCTCGTAAACGAACCTGCTAACATATTGACTCCAAAAGAGTTTGCAAAACGAGCCAATCAACTCAAAAAGCTTGGGTGCCGGGTAGACACCCTTGATGAAAAGGCGATGAAGACCCTGAAAATGGAAACCTTGCTGGCGGTAGCGCGTGGATCACGCAATCCACCGCGCATGGCAATTATCCAATGGAAGGGGGGTAAGGCTAAAGACAAACCGGTCGCCTTTGTGGGCAAAGGGGTCACATTTGACACAGGTGGTATTTCCCTGAAACCCGCAGCCGGTATGGGCGATATGAAAGGTGATATGGGTGGCGCTGCCGCTGTGGCGGGCCTGATGCACGCGTTGGCCGCCCGAAAGGCCAAGGTTAATGCGGTCGGAATCATCGCTTTGGTTGAAAACATGCCCGATGGAGATGCTCAAAGACCGGGTGACATCGTTAAATCCATGTCTGGACAAACAGTCGAAGTGTTGAACACGGATGCGGAAGGACGACTCGTTCTCGCCGATGCACTGTGGCACTGTAACAAGAAATTCAAGCCAAAATTCATGATCAACCTGGCAACTTTAACCGGGGCTATTCTTGTAGCCTTGGGCAATGAGCACGCCGGCCTGTTTTCCAATGATGATGACCTTAGTGCCCAATTGACACAAGCCGGGTTGGACACCAACGAGAAGGTCTGGCGCATGCCGCTCACGCCGGAATACGACAAATTGATCGATTCCAAGAATGCGGACATGAAAAACATTGGCGGCCGCTATGCTGGCTCGATCACTGCGGGCCAGTTTCTTCAAAGATTTGTTGGAGATACGCCTTGGGCTCATCTTGATATTGCCGGAACAGCAATGGCGTCCCCGCAATCCGAGATCAATAAGTCCTGGGCCAGTGGTTATGGCGTTCGGCTGCTCGACAAACTGGTTGCCAACCATTACGAAAACTGATGGTTATGTCCGGGTACAGATAGCATGAGCGAGGTTCTGTTTTACCATCTGACTCAAAGTTCGTTGGAAATGGCCTTGCCCGGTCTGCTGGAAAGATGCCTGGAGCGCGACTGGAAAGTGGCTGTGCAAGCGCAAAGCGAGACGCAACGGGATCATCTGGATGAGCATCTGTGGACCTTTCGCGACGACAGTTTTCTTCCTCATGGAAGCGAAGGTGGACAGAATGCCGATCCTTCTCACCATCCAGTCTGGCTGACCTGCTCAGCAGACAATCCGGGCAGAGCGGACGTACGATTCGTGATTGGAACATCAGTACCCACTGGTACGGAGCGTTACCAAAGGCTGATATATCTCTTTGACGGCACCGATGAAGATGCGGTATCAGCCGCGCGAGAACGTTGGAAAATCGAAAAAAGCGCTGGCCATGAACTGACTTATTGGCAACAAGATGAGCATGGGAGATGGCGCAAGGCGGCCTGAACCTGTGAAGATTCTCAAAGTTTTGGCCCTTGCCGCGTGGCCTGAAATTGCAAATTGCGTGATGCCTAAAAAGTTTAGTGATCACAGCAAAACCCAGGAAAGAAAGATTTGATGACCACCACCAATTCAGCAGTTGATCCAGACGGCCTGATGGAGTTTTCCGTCGTCTTTACCGACCGTTCTCTTAATCATATGTCTCAACAATTTCAGCAGGTTATGCGTGATATTTATGAAACATTGTGCGATGTTTACAATGCCGATACGGCAATAGTGGTGCCAGGTGGCGGCACGTACGGAATGGAAGCCGTAGCCCGCCAGTTTGCTACAAATAAGAAGACGCTGGTTATTCGAAACGGCTGGTTTTCCTATCGCTGGACCCAAATATTTGAGGCTGGAGACATTCCAGCCGAGCAGACCGTTTTGAAAGCCCGCACGCAGGGAAATGAGCACCCGGCTCCATTTGCTCCGCATCCTGTTGATGATGTCGTGCGAGAAATTCAGGAAAACCGACCAGACGTTGTTTTTGCACCGCATGTGGAAACGTCAGCGGGAGTCATTTTGCCAGACGATTATATCCAGGCAGTAGCCAAGGCTGCCCACGATGTGGGTGCACTGTTCGTACTTGATTGTATTGCATCAGGCACGGTCTGGGTCGATATGAAAGAATGCGGTGTCGATGTACTGATTTCGGCACCTCAAAAGGGCTGGAGTGCATCACCGTCCGCTGGACTTGTCATGCTCAGCCAGCGGGCACTGGATGTTATGGAAGGAACTCAGAGCAGCAGTTTTGCCGTTGATCTTGGCAAGTGGAACCAAATCATGCAGGCCTATGTGAATGGGGGGCATGCCTACCATTCCACCATGCCAACCGACGCGCTGACAGCATTCCGGGATACCATGTTGGAAACCAAAAAGTACGGTTTTGACAAGGTCTGTGATGAGCAACTCGAACTCGGCAAACGTGTACGCGAATTGCTTGCATCCTACGGGTTCAAAAGCGTGGCTGGCCCAGGGTTTGAAGCCCCGGGTGTGGTGGTGAGCTATACGGATGACCCAAATATCCAAAATGGCAGCAAATTCGCACAGCATGGAATGCAGATTGCGGCCGGTG
>JBPCWM010000343.1:0-5356 GCA_051009515.1 Rhizobiaceae bacterium
GTTCTGGCGCATTTGTTGATCCTGGGGCCGTCGGCAGTTCCGGCTTTGGTGCTGGGAATACTGGCTGCGATTACCGCCTATGCCTATCGCGACCAGTTGCCCGTAAATTCTTAAACTCACAATCGAATATTTCGCAAAGGACTGAACCATGGGACTTCTACAAAACGGCAAATGGGTCGACCAGTGGTACGACACCAAGAAATCCAAGGGACGCTTCGTGCGTAAGTCGGCACAGTTTCGAAATTGGGTGACAGCGGACGGGTCAGCAGGTCCAGGCGGACTAGCCGGTTTCAAGGCCGAGGCGGGCCGGTATCATCTCTACATTTCACATGCCTGCCCCTGGGCCCATCGAACCATGATCTTCAGAGCCATCAAGGGGTTGGAAGACATGATTTCCGTATCCGTCGTGCACTGGTACATGGCTGAAAATGGTTGGACTTTCGAATCTGATGAGGGAGCCACTGAGGACCATATCAACGGTGCGCACTATATGTATGAGGTCTATACGGCAGCGGATCCGGACTATTCGGGTCGGGTGACCGTGCCGGTTTTGTGGGACAAAAAGACCAAGACCATCGTCTCCAACGAATCGTCTGAAATCATCCGCATGTTCAATTCTGCTTTTGACGGGATAGGTGCAAGATCCGGCGATTATTATCCCGAGCATTTGCAGCAGGAGATTGATCAGCTGAACGACCGCATTTATGACACCGTCAATAACGGGGTCTACAAATCGGGCTTCGCCACCACTCAGGAGGCGTATGAAGAGGCTGTAGTGCCACTTTTTGAATCACTGGATTGGCTGGACGACAAGCTTAGTCGACAACGCTATCTTGCAGGAGACAGACTGACCGAGGCGGATTGGCGATTGTTCACCACATTGTTGCGATTTGATCCGGTTTATGTAGGCCATTTCAAATGCAACATCAGAAGAATTGAAGACTATCCCAGCCTGTCAAACTTCGTGAAGGAGCTTTATCAGTACCCCGGCGTCGCAGAGACGGTGCATATGGATCATATCAAGAAGCACTACTACGGCAGCCACGAATCGATCAATCCAACACTGATCGTGCCGTTGGGGACGGGCTTTGATCTGACAGCATCTCACAACAGGGGTGACCTCTCGCTCGTCGCGTGATGCCCCGTTGGTCCACTATTCATATTGAGGGAGGCTGTTAATAGGAGGCTGGAGATTCATCATGACTGATCAGATTGAAATCCGGCAAGAGCCGTTGAACGATGATATGCATATCTTGCTGGACGCCTATCTTCGTGAAGTCTGGGATGAACATCCAAATTTCAAACAAGCCACCCGCAACTGGCTCGGTGCTCACCAGATGTTTCGCAAACTGAGCAAGGCCGTGCGTGAAGATGCTGAGCAGTTTCTCGATGCCAATATGGAATCGCGCGTCTATGCGTCCCGGCTGGCCTATCGGGGCAATGCGCTTGTAGGTAATTTGCACGGGCATCACGGTTGGGAAGACCATTCCTATTTTCCCGAACTTTCAGCCGCTGACCCTCGCTTTGATGCCGGGCTGGATATTCTTGAAAAGGACCATCAGGTGCTTGATGGCGTACTGCATGATTTTACGCAGGCTGCAATTCGCACATTGCGTCTTGTTGATTTCAATGAGGATGGAGCAGTCGATGAAGCCGCGCGCACGCATACAAAAGCCCGGGTAATAGAAAAACTTCTGTCACGGCATCTGGTGGATGAAGAATAGTTAGCCGTACCGATCATTATCCATCACAACCTACGTGGCTGATCCATGAGGTGGGGAAAGGACAAGAGCAATGATACAATCCATGGAGGACGTGGTGGATAATGCTGTTGAAGAGGGGCAAACCGACGCCGCGGAGCGGCGCGCAAAGGGTGAGTTTGTCCGCGGTGTTAGCGGTTTTCGCAACGTGATAGGCGAAAGCTCCGATTTCCCCGCCGCACCTGACCGCTATCATTTGTTTGTCGCGCTTAATTGCCCCTGGTGCCACAGGGTCATTTTGGCCCGCAATCTGTTGGGCCTTCAAGACAGTATCACCATGGATGTTGCTTTTCCCAATCGCACCGGGGATGACGATCCGGTGGAAGCCAATCGATGGGAATTCAATCCCACGCGAATAGCCACGCTCTCCGGAACCACATTGCCTGAATGCACATTCGATACGGCGACCGGCAAGCGGGTCCGCCTGACGAGTGATATATATGCTGCAGAAGGATCATCAGAAGCTAGTGTCCCTATCCTGTTTGACCGAAAGACCAAGCGCATCGTTACAAATGAAAGTGCAGAAATCGTGCGCATGTTGAATGCTCAAGCTTCCGCATTGGGCAGCAGCTTGCCAGATCAAGACCGTCCCGATCTTTATCCCGGTGGAGCCCAAAACGCAGAATTGCGGGCAGATATCGACGCGCTCAATGAAGAGATTTATGTCAAGATCAATAATGGGGCTTATAAGGCCGGGTTTTCTTCCAGCCAGGAAGTTTATTCAGCGGCATACGACAACTATTTTTCCATGTTGGATAAGCTGGAAGACCGTTTGTCTTCCCGCGGCAGTGCATTTTTGACTGGTGAAAGGTTTACCGAGGCGGATCTGCGGCTGTTTCCCACTCTTTACCGGCATGATCCCGTCTATTATGTGCGCATGAAGCTGAACGGGGCCAGAATTCTTGACTACCCCCATTTGTGGCGGTGGTTGTGTCGGGTTTATGCCCTGCCGGGTGTGCGCGAAAGCAATTCTCTTGTTCATTGTCGGCAGGGATATTTTGGCCGCACATGGAATAATGTTGTCCCCCTAGGTCCCAAGCTTCCAATGCCTTATCCCAAGGCCTATAATCATCCCGAATTGGCAGGCTAGATAATTCTTAACAATGCCATACGGGAGCCGCGAAATGGTCCTAAGTCACGAGCATCGTCTTGTTACCTACGGAACACTGGCACCTGGCCGCGTCAATCATCACCAGCTCGCAGATTTGAAGGGCACCTGGCAAAAGGGCACAGTAGTCGGCCGTTTGCTGGATAAAGGTTGGGGGGCTGTACACGGGTGTCGTGGCATCATTCTTGATCCTTCCGGAGAGAAGGTTGAGGTGCACATATTTGAGTCGGTGGACCTGCCAAGCCATTGGTCAAGACTGGATGAATTTGAAGGTGAAGGTTACAAGCGCTCAATTGTAGAAGTCCTGACCCAAAACGGCCAAGTTTCAGGTTCAATTTACGAACTCACCGACTAAATCCCCATTGAACGGAGAATCACAATGTTTCGCAATCTTGCAGTGGCGCTGGCATTTTGTTGGGTGGCTGGTGGTTCAAGCGTCTCGCACGCTGCCTCTCTGGCTGGATCTGAATGGTCGCCATCCTCGCAGGCATCGAACACTTCGGAGAAGCAGCAATTCATTCAATTCCAAAGCGAAGGGCGTGTGTCCGGCTTTGCTGGCTGCAATCGCTTCTTTGGAAGCTATGAATCTTCGGGCGATAGCCTGAGTTTTGGTGTTCTGGGGGCAACAAAGATGATGTGCCCGCCCGAAGCGATGGATCAGGAACAAACACTGTTTGAAAATTTGTCCAGGGTCGCAACCTATCAACGAGATCAGCAGCGTTTGACGCTCATCGACAAGGACGGGATCACGATTCTGGAACTTGTTCAGCGCGACTGGGACTAACTCCCAACGCCTGCCGATAACTGCCAGCACAAAATTTGCATAGTCGCTGATTTTTGCTGTGCGTCTGCTGCATGGCAGCCATCCGGAATCATCAATTGTTTGTTTCGACTGGTGTTCTTACCTCAAGGACAGAAAAAGGAGACCGCCATGTCTAGCAAATCCACCCGTGCGATTGAACCAATCGGAACTTTCCTGTCAGATTTTGCGCATAGCTTTGGCCGCGCCCAACGCGCTCAGGCGATTATGAGCAGACCTGACAGCTATTTTGCAAAAAGAGGGATTACTCAGCAAGAAGCCCTGCGTCAGGTTTTTGAACTCTGACCAACTCGGACACATCCAGCTGATCTGGATGGATTGCAAGTTTTAGCAGCCGTCTTTGTGATGGGCTTCGGCCTGCACAACGACGGCTGTTTTATTTTGCAAGGTTTTGCCAAGCAACCTCCGGACTAAAGCCCAAGAGTAGGATTCTGGATGGTCTGCATACAAAAAACGGCGGGCATGGTGTGCCCGCCGTTTTATCAATATTGATTGTGATATTTGAATGGTTTGCTTCAAGCAGATTTTTTCATCGCAGCAGCAGCTTCACCCTGAACGGTCTTGCCGGTTTCAACCATCAATTCCACAGCCTGAGTCTGGGCTGTCTTGGCAACATCGGCAAATTTGTTGATATATTCAGGAGCAGATTTCATCTGGGCGTTGACTGCATCAGCTGATGCTTTCAACAGACCTGCAGGCTCGATGGCAGGATCAGCGAATTTCTGCATGCTGTCGAGTGTCACTTTGGCCCAGCCGAAGGAAAGTTCCGTATTTTTGACTGCAGCTTCAAGCGCGATCTTGTTCATCTTTGCGCCCAACTGGGTTGCTGATTTTACGAAATCATTGGCTGGCATTGCGTCAAACACGTTGCTGCTCATCATGTTTTCAAACACTTTGGTGTAATCTGTGGTTTTGGCCATCGGTATATCTTTCAAGTCTGGTCGGCACACCATGCGCCTGTTTCCGGGAAATATCTATGTTGTGCAGTGCACAATTGCAAGAAAAAATTGTGCAGCGCACAAAATTTTCTATTCAGCATTCCTTAAGCCTTTGATTTAACGTATTCTCCGGGTGCTCTTGTGAGAGCTGGAAAGGCCTTGTTTCCAGGCTTTCGTGCTGGCACTTGCTCACCAGATCGCTCTGATATCCATTTAGTCCAAACCGGCCACCATGATCCCTCGTGTTTGGTGGATTGCTTATACCACTGATCTGATTTGGCAGCATCAAAGGGTTTTTCATTAGTCCAGTAGCCATATTTTTTGGCCTCAGGCGGATTGATGATACCGGCGATATGACCACTGTCGGCCAGAATCAGATTGCGTTCGCCTGACATTCTGGACATGCCGGAAAAAGAAGCCTGCCAAGGCGCAATATGATCGGTACGGGTGGCCACAGCTATGACTGGGATATCAATATCCTCAAGTTTTACCGCGACATCATCAACGGTGAAGGAGCCGGCCATAAGTTCATTATTTTGGTAGAGCCGGTGCAGATATTGCATGGCCATGGCTGCCGGGAGATTAGTGGAATCCCCGTTCCAGTACAGCAGGTCAAAGGCGGGCGGCGCTTCACCCAGAAGATAGGACTTTACGCCAGGGCCATAAACAAGGTCATTGGCTCGCAAGTATGAAAAAGTTCGAGCCATGAAAAAGGCACTGAGATAACCCG